>JAJZPU010000043.1 GCA_021811055.1 bacterium | reverse complement strand
TTTATTACCAAAATAAAAAAGCTTGGGATGAAGGGAAAATAAAGTATAACAAGGAAAATAAAATATCATGAATAAAAAAATAATATTGATCGTTTGTATTGTGGTTTTCATCGGCATCGGGTTTCTTCTGGGAATAGGAGGAAAGAGTGTTCCGAAAGTACAAAATGAGTTTCCTGCCGCAAATCAGGGAGATGTCCAGAACCAGGGAACTATTCCGAATCAGGAAGTTTTCGTTCCGTCGATCGGAGAAAACGGAGGAAGTGTTCCGAAAAAAGCGGGATTCTCGATGAGTGATGTTGCGACGCACAATACCCGCGTGGATTGTTACGCGGCGATCAATGGATTCGTGTATGATCTCACTTCATGGATAAGCCAACACCCGGGAGGCGAGGAAAATATTCTGAAGTTGTGCGGCACGGATGGCACGGATGGCACGGCGGCATTCACGAGAAAACACGGAATGAACCAAAAGGCAAAAGACACTCTTGAGGGGTTTAAGATCGGAGTGTTACAATAGGCGCGGACTGATGTATACTACACGTATGAAAGGATATATAGACAACATAGAAAAGGCGACAAAGGAAAACACGAATTTCAGAAAAGTCCTCTACACCGCGCAACACACACAGCTTGTGGTGATGCATTTGAACCACGGGGAAGAGATCGGTGAGGAGACGCACACACTCGACCAGTTTCTCCGTGTTGAGGAGGGGAGTGGTGTTGCAATTCTCGACGGCATCGAGACAAAGATCGAAAGTGAATACGCGATCATCGTGCCGGCGGGAACGAAGCATAATGTCATAAACAAGGGAGCGGGACCCATGAAGCTTTACACGCTTTATTCGCCTCCGGAACACAAAGACGGGACGATACACGCGACAAAAGCCGATGCGGAAGCGGACACCGCTGACCACTTTGACGGAAAGACGACGGAATAAATTCATGAAATAAAAAATCCCCATGTTCGGGGATTTTTTTGTATGATTCGTTTTTGGGTATTACAATGACAGACATGATAGATACTATTGTCGGGATCATTTCCAGAGTGAATGATAACAAGGAGAAAGAATATTTGCTCGTGAAATCGCTTAAGGATTTCGGAGAATTTACGGGATTCTATTATCCGCCGGGAGGACACGTGGAAGGGGGCGAGGAATTGAAGGAGGCGCTTGTTCGCGAATTGCGCGAGGAGCTTTTTGTCGATGTGCTTCCCGTGAGGGAGATCGCGACATTGCACGTCGGCACAAAAGACGAGCTGACACATTATTGGCATTGCGACATCTCTTCGGGTGCTGTAGAAGAATACAACACGGCGGAGCTCGCGGATGTCGGGTGGTTTACGAGGGCACAAATGGAAACAATGGATATATGGCCGCCCGCAAAGAGGATTTTTGACGAGTATATATTTTTGGAGGGGTAGGGATTTTACCCACGCCTAGGAAGTTGAAATTGCGGGAAGGGGAGATAAAATAGAGATGTAAGGAGGTCGCAGGGCCTCGACTTGAACTCTTGTGAATTCACGCCGGGGCGTGGGGGTTTGTGATTATAAAGATGCTTGTTTTAGAATAGAGAAAAAACGAGAGTACAGATGGATGTTTCAAAGAAATAAAATAATTAAATATGAGTGTTACAAAGTGTCAGACATTATGTTAAATAGTGAAAACTTTAGATGTTATTAAAACACTTTAAATCAGTAGGTTTTTGTGCTTATATGTTAAATAATGGATATGGAAAATGATAAAAAACAGAAGTTCAAAGATATATCTTTAACTCTTTTTAACCCAGATTGGGGATCTTCGCTTGCTAAAACAGTTATTGAGCTTGAACGCTTGAGGGTGAAAAAACTTGGTGGACCAGTACCTCCCTATATATTTTTTCAACTTAAAGATATTTTTCAAATGCTTGAAAGTTTAGGTTCGGCGCGCATTGAGGGAAACAGAACCACACTAGCAGAATTTGTGGAAAAGGTTATCGAATCTCCAAATAAACAAACCGATGATGAAAAAATTCGTGAGATTTTTAATATTGATAGGGCGATCGAATTTATTGAAGAAAACATTCTCGATAATGGAAGAATTGAACGCGCACATATTTCAGAAATCCATAAAATATTAGTCGATAAGCTCACGCCCCCTCCCCAGGGAGAGGGTTCTCGGTATCCAGGCGAATTTCGGAAAATAGAAGTGCGTATAAAAGGTTCAAATCACATTCCTCCAGATCCTATCCATGTGCAGAATTATATGGATGAACTTATGGATTTTGTTAATATAAAAGTAAATCCTCAGCACGATTTACTTATTACCGCACTATCACATCATCGTATGGCATGGATACACCCATTTGATAACGGGAACGGACGAGTAATTCGTATGTTCACTTATGCAATGCTTATCAAACAAGGATTTCAAGTAAAATATGGACGCATTTTAAATCCGACTGCCATATTTTGTATGGACAGAAGTAAATATTATCAAATGCTTGAATTAGCAGATTCGGGAGAAAAAGAAAAAGTGCTTTGGTGGTGCGAATATGTGCTCAACGGACTCAAGGATGAAATGGAAAAAATTGATAAATTACTAGATAGGGATTACTTATTAAAATCAATTTTACTTCCCGCACTATCTCTTTCTTTAGAAAGAGAAAATGTTACGCAAAGGGAGTATGAAATATTAAGGGGGGTACTTAATAATGATGAGATGAATATTAAATCTGCAGATATAGAAAAGATTATTGGACAAGAATCTTCTGTACAAAGATCGCGTATCATTAAAAGACTGAGGGATAAAGGCATGCTCCTTCCTTTAAAAGAAAATGGAAGAATATACACAATGGGTTTTTCTAATACATATCTCTTGCGAGGAATTATAAATATTTTGGAAAAAAACGGATTTGTTCCACACTCACTTAATAAAAACTAGCTCTATTTTGAGATGAGATTTGTGTTTGTGATTAAAACCAAAACTTTTTTGAAAAATGAAAGAAAACAATTTTGAAAAGAGGGAGGAGGTGAAGACGGAGACCCTCACAGTGCAGGAGCTTATTCGCGTCATCTATAAAGGCGAGTCGTTGCCGCAGGACGCGCGGTTTCTCTCGGAGGAAGATGGGGGAGTCTTCCATTATTTCGATCCGCGGGATTTGCAGGAAAACAAGGAGAATAAATTCTATTCGATCGTGAAAGCGGACGAGGAAATCGCGGGGCTCGGAGGACTTGAAAAGAACCCATTCGAAGAGGACGAGCGATTCTGGATAAAATTCCTTTCCGTCGATCCGAAACATCAGGGAAAGGGATATGCGTCGCTTCTCGCGCGCGAAATATTCGAATTCGCAAAGGCGCGTGGATTTTCGCTCGAGGGATCGGCGTATTCGGATGCGGGATATGAGAAGCTGAAGAGTGTATTCAACGCGCTTTCCGAAGAAATCGGAGTGCGTTTCATCGATACCGAACGAAGGATATAAACTTATGTCAAAAGCAAAAATTATTAGCGCAATATTGGCTTTGATGGCGGCGGTGGGGCTTACGGGATACACCATTGTGAAGAAGAGCGACATTGGGACGGTGAATAGGGATGTGTATCACGTCTTCGAGGTTATCGACGGGGACACGATTCGTGTCACGGACAAGGACGGGGAGCGGGTGAGATTATTGGGGCTCAACGCGCCGGAGGAGGGGGAATGCTACGCAAAAGAAGCGGGAGCATATTTAAAGAAACTTATCGGTGAAAACGAAGTGCGACTCGAAAAGGATATTTCGGGCGTAGACCAATATGGAAGGTTGCTTCGGTATGTTTTTGTGCCGAGCGGAAATGAGAAGGAGGATGACGTGTCCACGAACGAAAAATTGGTGCGCGAGGGATATGCGGTTGCCGACGCGCATCCGCCCGACAATCGTTATCGAGAACTTCTTGTTTCGGCGGAGAAGGAGGCGCGCGAAGCGAACCGAGGGATGTGGGGCGCGTGCGAAGTGTTGATGACGGAGAACGAGCGGGAACAGGCAACACAGCGGGAGATCGATATGCCGCCTCCGTCGCCCGAGTGCATTATTAAAGGAAACATCTCCGAAAAGGGATACGGGAAAACCTATCTCGTGCCGGGGTGCGACAATTATCTCAGTGTGAAGATCGATACGCGAAAAGGGGAGATGTATTTTTGCACGGAGAAGGATGCGGTGTCCGCCGGTTTTCGCAGAGCGGACAATTGTCCGCAGTAGGGGAATAGAGGTCTTATAAAAACATATCATTTTTCTGACGACCGTCAGAAAAATGATATGATTGAAAAAAACGCGAGAGAATGTTTATGCACATGACGACACTTGAGGAGTTGAAAAATATTTTGGAGAAGAACAGAGATAAAAAAATCACCGTTGTGGGGACGACGTGCACGGGAAAGTCGACGTTCTTGAAGGAAATTCCCGAGGGAATAGAGATCTCAAAACTTGCGCCACCCTTGACCGACGCTGAGAAAGAATTCTATTATCACGCGCCGCTTACAAAAGAGAACAATGAAAAGATGATCGCGATGGTCGCGAAACGAGCATTCGCGCGGGCGGGGGAGCCGGTTTTCGGCACGGCAATCGCGAACGGGACGGAGCTTGTGGTGCATCTCACGATCGACGACGCGCTTTTGAAAAAACGCACGGAAATGCGGGGAGTGGATTTCGCGTACGCAAAAACAATGCAGGAATTTATGGAGGAGGAAATACGGGAATCGGGATTGCCGGTCGTTGAGATTGCGGTTAGGGAATAAAAAATAAATGAGAGCAGGTTATGCTCTCATTTTTTGAATTATTTTGCGATCGCGAAATGGAGGCTTCCTCGGAAGAAAAACATTCTCGTTTTCTTCATTTCGAAATCTTTTTCTTTTGCAATGTCTACTGCCTGTGCAAGCGATGGATACGGATGCAGCACCGTGGAAAAACTGTCTTCATGTTCGGTGTATTCAGCTTGATGCGGAAGAAGGCATAGCGTTTCCAAATTTCCGGGTTCGGGATAGATCAGAATCCTTTCTTGCGGAACCCTTGGGAACTTATTTGTCGCGGTTTCGATTATTTCCCTGAGTGGGACATTGTGCGCATACATAATCTTTACCGCCTCTTTCTGGTTGTGTTTCGGCGTTCTCACTGATTCCATATACGTCATCGTAAAAACAAGCGGAGCGATGAATGCCATCGGATATCCGACCGCTTCGAATAGATAAGAGAAATAATACAATCCCATCTGTCCCACAGTGAACGAAAGAAGTTTAATAGGCACGAATATGCCGATCGAAGAGGCGAGAGAAATAGGGAGGATATTCTTGAAAAGACCCGGATTGTTATATCTCCTCATGTCCTTTCTCGCGATAAAAGTAAGAAGGATATACATCAAAAATGATGCTATTCCCATTCCGAAAATGAGCAGTAGTTCGATATACGTTTTTTGCATTTTTACCTCAACTATGTGAATTAGTATGTCTGCGGATATTATATATTAAAATATGGCTTATGTCAATATTTCCATTATTTCTCTATATTTCGTGTACAATAAGATGTGTCGGTATATAAAAATAATTTAATAAATTTTATGAAACATGAGGATTATGTAGCGGAACCCTTGAAGATAACCAAAGATATCGAGGGTATCAGCTTGAAGTCGGTTACGGAGCACCAGAAGCTCTATGAGGGATACGTCAAAAAGACGAACGAGATACAGGGAGCGATTGCTGCCGCGGACAAATCAGCGGCGAACGCGGTCTATAGCACGATCGGCGAAATGAAGCGGCAGGAGACGTTCGCGGTGAACGGGATGAAGCTCCACGAAGTGTTTTTCGCGCTTCTTGGGGGCGATGGCGTCGCGAAAGGGAAGATCTTCGATATGATCGTGAGAGATTTCGGGTCGTACGAGGCGTGGAAGGAGGATTTCATCGCGACAGGAATGTCCGCACGGGGATGGGCGATACTTGCCTATGACTGGAAGGATATGCGGCTTCACAATTACGGCATGGATGCGCAGAATGTCGGTGCGGTGTGGGGTGCGTCGCCGCTTGTCGCCATGGATATGTACGAGCACGCGTTCTTCATGGACCACGGGACGAACAAGAAGGCGTATATCGAAGCGTTCTTCAAAACGCTGAATTGGGATTTTGTGGAAGGAATAGT
>JAJZPU010000042.1 GCA_021811055.1 bacterium | reverse complement strand
TTTCAGCGTGTTTCTTTTCGGAAAGAATAGTTCGGGAAAGCATGCGTGCCGTTTCCTCCCCGACATGAAGAATGCCGAGTGCGAATATAAAACGGTCGATACGCACTTTCTTTTTTTCCTCGATCTCCCGCACGATATTTTCCGCCGATTTTTCCCCAAAACGTCCCAATACCGCGATATCTCCCCTTTTCAGGGAAAAGATGTCGGAAGCATCGGAAATCAAGCCTTCGTCCAAAAAACGATCTATTATTTTTGTTCCAAGTCCCCGAATGTCGAACGCGCCGCGAGACACGAAGTGATACAACGCTTCCTTGTGCCGTGCACCGCATTTCGGATTGCTACAATGGCTCAATGCTCCTTCGCGAACAATATCCGATCCGTCGACCGGACACACGCTCGGCATGACGAATCTCTTCTCCTTTCCCGTCCGTAACTCCGGAAGCACGCGCACTATTTTCGGTATCACATCACCCGCCCTATTCACGATCACCGTATCCCCTATTTTAATTCCTAATCGTGCTATCTCATCCTCGTTATGCAACGTCGCATGCGATACAATCACACCCCCCACCGCAACAGGTTCCAACTCGGCAACGGGAGTAAGTACTCCGGTGCGTCCCACCTGTACTTTTATTCCGCGAATGACGGTAGTTGCTTCCCGGGGAGAAAATTTATAGGCAATCGCGGCGCGCGGCGCTTTTCCGACAACGCCGGCATTTTCAAAAAAAATCGATTCATTCACGATTACAACGATTCCGTCTATTTCATACGGTAACCGTTCTCTGTTTTTTTCCCATCCATCCCGAAACGCATATACTTCTCTCAATGTAGACATTCTCCTGTTCTTTTCATTCGTGGTGAATCCCCACGCCGCAAGCGCTTCGTGTTTCTCTTCGTGCGTCGCAAAAACAACACCCGGAGCTACTGCGACATCGTATTGGAACGAGTGCAGTTCCCTCGACGCGGTGATTGTGGGATCGAGTTGGCGCAGCGACCCCGCCGCGAGGTTTCTCGTATTTGCATATGCTTTCCCGCCGTTCTCGCGCTGCAAACTATTTATTTTTTCCAGTTCCTTTTTTGTAATGAATATTTCTCCGCGCACCACGAGATGATCCGGGAGTATCCATTTCCCCGCACTCCGTATTATCTTCGGTATATCGGCAATCGTTTTCAGATTCTGCGTGACATCTTCTCCCACACGTCCGTCTCCACGCGTCGATCCCTGCACCAAAATTCCTTTTTTATATACAAGCTCAATCGCGAGTCCATCTATTTTCAATTCACAATAAAAAGAATGTCGGGATGTCTTCCTTCCTTTTCCGATAAAATATTTCGCGATGCGTTCTTCCCATTCTTCCATTTCTTTTTCAGAGAACGCGTCATTCAACGAAAGCATCGGCGCCTCGTGCGTAACTTTTTTAAATTTTTCCAAAGGACGCCCGCCTACCTTTTGCGTCGGGGAATTTTTCGTTACGAATTCGGGATATTTATATTCGAGCTCTTCAAGTTCGTTCTTTAGTGTGTCGAACGCCTCATCCGATATTTCCGGAGCATCAAACGTGTGATACCGGGTCCGGTGGTAATCGATGAGTTTTCTCAGTTTTCCGATTCTTTTCCGTATATCCTCCTTGTCCATATGTTAGTAACGTACCAGGTAAAATGTTTCGAGAAGCCGTTCGGTGCGGTCTGCAACGCCGAACGAGCGGATCCGCAGACCATACACAAGATCATTCTTCGTGCAATCAACCGGCGTCAGTCTGTCCGCACCGACACACCATAAATTTGCCTTATACGAAGCTCTGTTTCCGAGTGATCCTACGATATCTTTTATGCCCCCATTTTCAAGTCTTCCGCAACTCCCAGAGACCGATGCGCCCTGAATCCTAAATATGTTAGCATCGAGATAATAACATCTGAGTGCGTCCTCAAGGCCCGCGTCGGTCGCGAAGACCGCCATTCCCGACGTAATCGCGTCATTCGATTGCCGGAGCTCCATATGCATGAGAAATCCGGCAATAACCGTCGCCGATAATATAATAAAACCGGTAATGATGGTAATGAGTATCATCGCCTGTCCTCCGCGAAGCGAATATGTTCTTTTATGCATCATATTTCTTTACATCTATGCGGGTCCGCACCGCTTGCGTTCTGTATTTCCCGCGGCAGAATGCGCGAACTCACCGTCGTGCTGATGAACGACGAGGGCGCTTGTGCCGCATTTTCAAGATTTAAGTTTTTTGATTTTATCTCCATACTGATCACGAATCGTGGCGGGTAACACGTCGGTTTTTCCGAATCTCCGGCATAGAGCGCGTATATACAAAGTTTTTTTACTTCGACATTCGACGCCGTGAGCGAACCGCTTCCTCCTCCGGAAGATGTGCGTGTTATCGCATCTCCCATCCATGCATACGTAATGACTACCGGGTTTCCCGATACATCAACCTCCTGACCACTTGTGAACGTTATAGAACCAGAACAATCGGATGCCGGTGCTTGTTGCCCCTCTCCGAAATATCCTGTACGCAATTCCCGCGCCATCTGCTCCAACACCAATCCCGCGTTGTTGTTCATCGAAATACGCTCGACGAGAATGCGCTGATTTTTCGTCGCGCCGAAAAATATGCCTATCGCGCCGACAAAAAATACGATAAAGACCGACATTCCCACAAGTAACTCCACGATGGTGAATCCCGTAGTGGAGCGAACTTTCGTGTTGTTTTTTTTGTTTTTTTTCATTAGCCAGGGTTATATTGCGGGGTCGCGCGTTCTCTCCAGTTGTAAAATGTATCCGAAAGGTGGACGGTATTTTTTTTCCTGTCGGCCGTCCACTCGACGTACGACTCAACGGTGATTACACTTCCACCCCCTCCCGTCACCCGCACCGTACGAAAATAGGGCGTCGTCACCGATCCACTGTACGAATATCTTCCGGTTGCCTTATTCAGCCGCAACGGATTTGTGGACGTCGAGGATATCGGAATAAGCGTTGCGAGCTTCGAGTTGTATTCAACCTCAAACGCTCCACTCAATCCTTCATTCCACGTCACAAGAGAACTCCGGTATGTTTTTTCAACATTCGTATCTATGAGGTTTTTTATCACCTCTATTCCCTCTCCGGCAAGATATGTCGCCACGACACGATTTTCAACGTCTTTATTGAGATGCGTCGATCGGGTAACAAGACCGAATATTCCGACAAGCCCCACCGTTACGAGACCTATCGCGATCATCGATTCGATCATTATGCTTCCGTTCTCGTTTTTTATTTTTTTTGTTTTATTGAACCGCATACTATGTGATTATTTTGCCGAAATCGACCCTCCCGCACTTATCTCGATGGTCTTTTCATATGGCAATCCCGTAATTTTCATTTTTATAGTCCCTCCATTCTCGGTTTCGAGATACGGAGCGGTAAACGCAACCCACCCCCCTGTCGGAAGTGTAGTAAAATATACTCCGGAATCGAGTTGATGCGTGCTCACGGTTTCCCGCGCACCAGGGACATTCACGGGACACGTGGTGTTTTCCACGTTTTTTGTCACGCGAAACACGCTGTACGATCCACCCATTACAAACGACACCCCATACGCACATACACGGATATTTTCATTGGGGTCATCTTTTTTAAGTCGTTGCAACGCGAGCGACTTTGCCTCTTCCAATATCCCCACCACCTTCACTTCCTCAGTATACAAGAGAAGGTTTTTCCCACTTGTACGATTAAACCCAATAAAAAGAGACGAGAGAATAAGCATAATCGCCGTTACAACGATCACTTCAACAAGGGAAAATCCTCTTTGTGCGGCTTTCTTCTCCATGCGCATACCAGTTAATAATACCACGCGCCGCGACCCTTTTCGAGAAATTACTACAGACGGAATACAGAAAAATACCAACTCATGAGTGCGTGACCGAAGAATACCGTCGCCACAAGGCCGCAGACAAAAAATGGAGCAAAAGGAACCTTATCTTTCATTGTTTTCACTCCACGAAAAAACAATCCAAGTGCCCATATCCCCCCAAAAATAAACGACAAGAAAATAGCGAGGCCTATATCGGGCCATCCAAAAACGACGCCGGAAGAAACGGCAAGTTTTATATCCCCCATCCCCATTCCCCTTCCTCTGCTCAACGCAAAAAGCACGGCAAAAAATAGACCTCCGACAATCGCCCCAAAAAACCTTCTCGAAATTATTCCCTGAAAGGGAGAAAGTATAAGCGCGTAGTTTTGGAGGAATGATTCGCGAAACGGAAAAAAATCATTCCCGTGAAATGCGTATATGAGAGCGATGCAGGCGCCACAGACGATAAAAAAGACATGGAATTCGTCCGGAATAATATAGTGTTTCATATCGATAAGAAACATCACAAGTAGTCCTAAAAAAACAATTGTCCAAACTCCGAGAAAAAAATATTGCCATACGGGCGCCGCGAGGGAAAAAAACGCAAGAAGCGATATTCCATAAAATTTGGTAAGGAAAAAAGGAACGCCGGCAACAATGTATCCGCTTACGAATTCAACGAGCGGATATTGAAACGATATCTTTTTTTTGCAGGAGGCGCATTTCCCTCTCAAAAAAATAAAACTCAGGAGTGGAACAAGTTCGGAAGCGGAAAGTGTCTTTTTGCAATGCGGACACCGCGATCGTCCCATAAAATGCGCCGGGGAAAAAAGCGATTGCTCCGGATCGTACCGCGCAATGAAAACATTGTTCAAAAAACTCCCCAATGCAGTTCCGAAACAAAAAAGAATAAAAATTCCGAGTATGATCATCGTATGTTCATTATAAAAAAAGAAAGGTGTTTTTGCACCTTTCTTTTTTTGTTATTAACCAAGTGTTACGGACACGTTGTTCCGGTCGGTAGTGTTGTCGTCACTTTTGCCGTTCCGGTGCTGTCAACGCAGTAATATTGGGTCGCGCCCGCACCCGTTTTTGTGATGAGCGCCGCCCACACTGCATATGCAGGTCCCGTCACCGCCGATATTTCAAGTTTACTATTCTGGGCAGCCACATCGGTTACCAACCGCGCAACAGAGGTCTGTGTAAGCGTAAAATCCGCATACGGCGTCGCACTTGCGGGATTGTAAAGCGTTTCCGCGATAGCACGCGCCTGCTGTATCGCACTTGTTATTCTGGCATCCTTCGCCTTGTCTCTCGAAGGACCAAGTGCCACAAGGACCGCGGCGGAAAGAATACCGATAATAGCGACCACCACCAACATTTCAATCAATGTAAAACCTTTATTTGATTTCATAGTATAAAAACTTGCACGTCTCGACCTTGAAAATAGCTATATCCGTATTATATCACATCATTCTTTCTAAAACGACTGCGTCAGACTGTAGAGCGGGAGAAGAATAGCGGCAAAAAGAAGCGCGATCATGCCGCCGATGACCACCATAAGAAGCGGCTGAATGAGCGTCACAAGGTTGTTCACCATATCGTCCACCTCGCGGGTATAAAAATCGTTTACCTTCTTTAAGAGTTCCTCGAGGCGTCCCGTCGATTCCCCGATAGATACGAGTTGTGACACGAGCGGGGGAAATTCCGGAATCTCCTCGAGTATTTTCGAAAGCAACTTTCCCTTTCGGATCTGTTCCGACGCACCCCGCAAAAGTCCCTCGTATATCCTATTTCCGACCGTCCGTGAGGATATCTCTATCGCCTGCGGAATCGTAAGTCCACCGCGAATGAGCACCCGCGTCGATTCGGCAAACCGGGCAATATACATTTTTTTCAACAGTTTTCCGATGACGGGAGTGTGAATACTTATCTCGTCAAACACCAATTCTCCCTCTTTTGTCCGTAAATAATCGATAAGAACAAAGATAAATACGGCAACAAGAAGAAGCATCGCCCACCACCATTCCCCTATAAAAATTCCTGTTTTTAATATAAGTGTCGTATAAAAAGGCACGGTAACGTTCGCTTCCTCGAAAACAGGCATGATCTGCGGAAATACGAAGGTCACCATAATAACGATCACGACGAAAAAGAGCACAACCACGAACACAGGATATGAAAGGGCGTTTTGTACTTTCGATTTCAAAAGCGCCTGTTTTTCGAGATAGTCGGCGAGAAAATCCATAACTTCCGCGAGACGCCCCGTAACTTCCGCCGAGCGCACCATATTGATATAAAATTCCGAAAAAATACCGGGATGTTTTTCAAATGCCTGAGAAAGAGAAAATCCCGCATCAACATCGTTCGAGACGTCATAGATCGCCTCCTTGAGAAGCGGATTCGTTGTCTGTTTGAAAAGATTCGTTAAGCTGTCGGAAATAGAAACCTGCGAGGCAAGGAGCGTCGCGAATTGTCTCGTAAAGATCATCACGTCATTCACCTTTACCTGTTTCAAAAATCCGAGAATGCGTTCGTACCACACGTCATTTTTTTCCTCTTCGATGCTCAATACAAAAAGTCCGTGTCCAAACAAAATATTCAACGCGGTTTCGCGATTCGATGCTTCAACGTCTCCCACCTGCAACTCCCCTTCTTTTGTTCTTGCTTTATATTGAAACTTCATTT
>JAJZPU010000002.1 GCA_021811055.1 bacterium | reverse complement strand
CATCGATAGAAGACAGCAAGAAAGTTGTTGAGATCTGCACGAAATTCGCGCAGAAAGGAATGTTCAACATATTCCTCGTGATATTCTTCAGCACGCTTGCGTTCGCGATGGTGGAACCGTACTTCTTCATCGGATATCTTATTTCGATCGCAACATTCGGACTTTTCCAGGCAATCTTCATGGCAAACGCCGGAGGCGCATGGGACAACGCGAAAAAACTTGTTGAAACGGAACTGAAACAGAAAGGAACCGAACTTCACGCGGCGACGGTCATCGGTGATACGGTCGGAGATCCGTTCAAGGACACGTCGTCTGTCGCAATGAATCCGATCATCAAGTTTACGACGCTTTTCGGATTGCTCGCGGTGGAGCTCGCGGTAACGCTTCCTCGTACCACAAGCGGAATACTCGCGGCAGTATTCTTTGTGGCGTCGACGGTGTTCGTGTGGCGCTCGTTCTATAAGATGCGGATACGGTCTATATAGAATAGGAATACCATAAAAAACACCCGTTTCTCGGGTGTTTTTTTTGTTTAAATCTGGTATCTTTGTGATATATGAACAAAGAGACACTTATCGGAAAAGTCGTACTGAAACTCGAAAAAGAAATAGCGGAACTCGAGGAAGGCGCGACGTCGGCACACGCGGCAAGTGTCGATGCGCCCGGAGCGATGCAGTCACATAGTGACACTTCAAAATTTCAAAATAAGGTTTCGGAGGAAAATCTTATTTCGATGCTCGACGAGAAGAAGAACCGATGCGATGCGATAAAAACAATGGAAATTCCTTCAGAAATTTCCGAAATAAAAATCGGAGCGTGTATACTTGCCGAGGATGGCGAGAACGAAAAGAGATATATACTCCTTCCCGGCGGAGCGGGAATAGAGGTGTGGGATGACGAGACGCTCGATTCCTATATGACGATCACGCCGGAAGTACCCATAGGGAAAGCCCTTATGGGAAAAAAGGAAGGAACAAAAACCGTTTTTAAGGTTGGATCAAAAGAAAAGAAGCTTTTAATAAAGAAAGTGTGGTAATTTTTTCCCGTGATGGATTTCAAAAATAAGAAAATTCTCGTAGTGGGACTCGGCGCGCTTGGCGGCGGGGTTGCGACCGTGAAGTGGCTTGTCGCCAATGGAGCCACGGTGACGGTTACCGATCTAAGGACGCGTGCCGAGCTCAGAAATTCTCTCCATGCGCTCGGAAAAGATGCCGCGCGTATCCGTTTTGTGCTCGGAGCGCATAAGGTAGAGGATTTTATTTCACACGACATTGTTCTTGTGAATCCCGCGGTGAAGATTCGTGACAACAATTATCTTGCGGCGGCAAAAAGAAACGGAATTCCAATAATCAACGATCTTGTAATTTTTCTCGATAAAGTGAGAAATCCCGTTATTACCATTACCGGAACACGAGGAAAAACCACGACGGCACATTGGATAGCGCACTTTCTCTCCAGAAAATATAAAGGGATAAAAGCGAGCGGCAATTCATCCGACGACGCGTTGTTGAAACTTTTACCGCGTCTCGAAAAAAATGGAAGAATTCCGGCGGTGTTGGAGCTTTCATCCTTCCAACTGGAAATTGCGAATCAAGCAAAACACGCTCCCGATATTGCGGTTGTTACCAATTTGTACCGCGACCATCTGAATCGGCACGACTCAATGAAAGAATATGCGCGTGCAAAGATAAATATATTCAAAAACCAGACACGAAAACAGAAGCTCATTTTAAATAAAGACAACGAATGGACAGACTTCTTTTTAAGGACAAACCCAAAGGCGGAGATATATTTTTTCTCGACTGAAAAAAACAAGATCAGAAACGGTCTTATCGCAGAGTCGAACGGAATTGTTTTTATAAAAAACGGAAAGCGACAGCAAATTCTTTCACGGGAAGAAAGACAAAAAGTAGAATCATTGGGGAAACATAATCTGTATAATTTTCTTTCGTCGGCGCTTGCCACGCATTGTGCGGGAATTTCTTGGAAAGATATTCGCGCGCGTGCAAAAAAACTTCCTGGAGTGCGGTATCGCGAGGAGATTGTTCTCAAAAGGGGAAATATCACCGTAATAAACGACACCACCGCAACATCTCCCGAGGGGGCGATTGCGGCCATCGAACGCTTTGGTCGCATGCACACCATTCTTATCGCTGGAGGCACCGACAAGAAACTCAATTACGCTCTGTGGGCAAAACACGTAAAAAAGTATGTTTCTCCCGAAAATCTTTTTCTTTTGGATGGAAGCGCGACAAAAAAAATGGTCCATGAGCTCAGGAAGATTGGGTATTTCAAGACATCTCCCTCCCGCGTTTTCAATGTGTTGGAAAAAATTCTGCGGACAATCCGGAAAACACACGGCACAAGTCACGCGATACCAATCGTTATTCTTTTCAGTCCGGGCGCCGCGAGTTTTGAAAAATTCAAAAACGAATTCGATAGGGGAGAGAAATTCGATATTCTCGTAAAAAAAATATTTAGATAAAAATCTCCGCATAGTGCGGAGATTTTTATCTAATCTATCTTCACCTTTAATTTTTTCGCCTTCCTTCGTTCAAGTTTCGGCATTTTCACCGTAAGCACTCCGTTTTTAAGCGAAGCGACGGATCGTTCCGAATCGACTTCCGCAGGAAGAATGATTGACCGGGAAAAACGACCCCAAAAACATTCCTGATAAAAATAGTCTTTTTCCTGTATTGTTTCTTTCCGTTCGCGCTTTCCATGTATGGTGATCGATTCGTTCGTGATGTTTATCTCGAGATCGTCGGGATCGACACCGGCGACCGTCGATTGCACGATGATATTGTCGGCATCCTGGTAAACATCGACGGTGAGCTGTCCCTCCATCTCGTCATCAATGTCAACCGCTTCCGAAATGCCATCGGGTTCGGCTGCAACGGTGATTGGTGTGGGTTGCGATTTTACCTTCGCGAGTTCCATGAAAATATTGCGTGAATCTTTTTTTGTATCATCCATATGTTTTAGTATACCACAGGCGCTATTTTTGCGGCGAGCGGACGCGAACAGAGCGAAGCCGCTCGAATTCCATAAGAACGAAAAACACTATTACGAGGAGAAATATACTCGGATATACAAGGAGATTCTTGTTTTGAAACGTGAGTATCAGATAGTTGAACGCCACATGGACCGCGGTGCCGATAAGAACTCCCCAGAGTATGAATGTTTTTTCTTTGTTGCGAAGACATCCTTTTGCCCAGTAGTATCCAATGATTGCCGACGCAAGCGTATGAAGAAGCGTTGCGCCAATGAGACGAAGCGCGGTAGTTTCAAGAACGGTTGCAACTGGTGATCCGGTGACGGTCCAGAGTGAATTTGCGAGTACGAATATGTTTTCCACAGTCGCAAATCCAAGCGCCGCGGCGATCATATAGATCATCGCATCGATGGGTTCGTTGAATGCGCGGTCCCGTCTCACCGCCCAATACGCGGCGATAAATTTAAAGAATTCCTCGATGAATGCGAGCACCGCGATGGAAAGGATGGTGTTCCGCACGCCATCAGGAACGACCGATTGAAAAAGATACTGGAATACGAGTACGATGACGCTCACAAATACGCCGGCGGTGAACGTGTATATCACGAGACGTTTCGGTTCGGGGTCGATATCTTCCTTGGAAAAAAACAGGAACCACACAATGCCCGGAATACATGCGGCGCCGAGTGCGAGTATAAGAGAAAATATATTCATACACCCCTATTATACAGGAGCTATAGAATACTCTCTACCATCAGAAATTCTTTTTTGTCCTTAAACGGGCATCGTCCGTATATTTCCTCGGTAACAAACGGGACGAATGGGTGGAATAATTTCAGTGACTCACGGAGTATGAAGAGAAGTATGTGTGCGGTGTTTTCTTTGGTTGTTTCTTCACCGAGTTGTTTTTTCGATGTTTCGAGATATACATCGCAGAATTCATGCCAGAAGAACTCGTAAAGATCTCTCAATGCTTTTGAAAATTCGAACTGTGCTATATCCTTCTCAACGCTCGTCTTTATCTTTGAGAATGCTTCGAGGATCTTTGTATCCGCGTCGGTTTTTGCGTTGGGTGCGCGAAGCGATTGTCCGTCGTCTTTTTCCGCTTGTGTAAGCACGAACCGCGACGCGTTCCAGAGTTTATTCAGGAATTTTTTTCCGGCGACAATCGCGGTCTCGTCCCACCGGATATCCTGTCCGCTTGCCTGCCACACGATGCCGAATCGGGTCGCGTCGGCACCATACATATCGATATATTTCAGAGGGTCGATGCCGGTGCCGAGACTTTTAGACATCCGTTTTCCGTCTTTCGTGAGAATGGTGCCGTGGATCAAAACATCCTTGAACGGAACTTCACCGCGGAATTCGATGCCGGAAAAGATCATGCGCGCCACCCAGAGATTTAAAATGTCGCGTGCGGTAATGAGTGTGGTGCCGGGATAATATTTTTTTTGATCCGATTCCGAAAGCCCAGCGAACGGCCAGAGTGCGGACGAAAACCAGGTATCAAGCACGTCCGGAGCCTGCTCCATCTCGCATTGTTTGCAGAAAGGACACTTTTTCGGTTTTTCTAACGATATAATATATTTCCCCTTTTCTTTATTAGAAATTGGAAATTGAGAATTGGAAATTACTTCCTGTGTATTTTTACAAAAATACACAGGAAGTTGGTGCCCCCACCAGATTTGCCGGGAAATGGTCCAATCCTTTATATTCTCAAGCCATGCGGTATATGGTTTTTCAAAATTTTCAGGATGAATCTTTACCGTTCCGCTCTTTACCGCTTCAAGCGCCGTTTTCGCGAGTGTTTCCATTTTCAAAAACCACTGCTTTGACGGGATCGGCTCGATCACATGTCCGCAGCGGTAGCAGACGGCGACATTGTGTGTGTATGGTTCTTCTTTTTTGAGGAGTCCTACTGTTTTTAAATCCTCGACTATTTTTTTCCGTGCATCCGCGGTTTTCATTCCCTCATATTTTCCCGCATGTTCGGTCATCTTTCCTTCCTCGTCAATAACCTGTACAAGCGGAAGATGGTGGCGCGATCCAATTTCAAAATCAACAAGATCATGTGCGGGAGTCACCTTGATGATACCGGTACCGAATTCGACGTCCACCGCATCGTCGGCGACCACAATAATTTTATTTTTCTTTTTCTGTGGTGTATCAAGCGATCCTTCGGTTGAGAGCGACTCGATGTCGAGCTCCTTTCCTACGTAGTCTTTGTAGCGGGAATCGCGCGGATTCACCGCAAGTCCCGTATCGCCGAATTTCGTTTCGGGGCGGGTCGTTGCAAGCGTGAACGGACCGTATTGTATATAGTACAGTTTTGCCTCCTCCTCCTTATATTCAAGTTCCAGATCCGAAAGGCTTGTCGCACATCGCGGACACCAGTTTACCGTGCGGTACCCACGATAGAGGAGTCCTTTTTCGTAATAATGAACGAAGGCGTTTTGCACGTCTTTTGCATATGCGTCATCCATCGTAAAACGGACGCGCGACCAATCACACGAAATACCCAATTTTTTCAACTGATCGTAGATGATGTTCCCATATTGATTTTTCCACTCCCACACCTTTTCAACGAACTTTTCCCGTCCCAACGCGAAGCGGTTCGTCCCTTCTTTTTTCAACTGTTTTTCGACAACGAATTGTGTCGCGATGCCCGCGTGATCGGTGCCGGGAAACCACAACGTTTTCCGTCCGCGCATGCGATGGAAGCGAATAAGAATATCCTGAAATGTATTATTCAGCGCGTGCCCCATATGAAGCGTTCCCGTCACATTGGGAAGCGGCATATAGGCGATATAGTTTTCTCCTTTGTTTTCCGGAAGATTGTCGGGATTGAAGTATCCCGACTCCTCCCATTTTTTATATGTTTCCGATTCCGTTTTTTTTGGGTCGTATGCGCCTGAAATTGATTCCATAATATCGATTATACCGCCGATTTAGAGAGAAAATAAAGGGTATTTTCGATAACTTGACAAAGTTGATGAAAATATGTGCAAGAAATTTATGATTTTAAACGGCAATTCTCTTATTGAGACGCCGTTTTTTATTTGTACAGAAATGAAAATGCCGCCATCTTGAATTTTTATTCCAATGGTGTTTTATAAAGATATGAATTTTGAGGTGGCTCAAAAAGAAGAAAAAAAAGAGGTGTGTATCCGTTGCGGAGGAGTGCCCGTCGTAACGGATGGGCTCTGCAGGTTTTGTTTTGAGGAGGATCATCCGGAATTTTACAGAGAGGAACCAAACGGAACAGAGAAACATTCGTCCGCCGGGAATGATGGGGGAAAGTCCAGAGACGCCGAAAGTTATGATGTAAGCAGGAGAAAAATACAAAGAATATTTTCAAAAAAGAAAAAGAGAGGGGGAGGCAACGAATTTTCAAGCACTTAAAAGAATCACGAACATATGTCCGTGATTCTTTATCATATAGTCATGGTCCCGTCGGCAACAAGTTTCCGGTTCTTTTTGCGGAGTATATTCATATATCCAGCGACCGCTATCATGACCGCGTTATCGGTATTGAAACTTTGAGGAGGAGCAATAAATCGTATGTTTAATTCTTCACTTATAAGAGAGAACTTGCGGCGCAATTCCTTGTTCGCGGCAACACCACCGGAAAGAAATATGCTTTTTGCGCCGAATTCATTTACTGCTCGTTCCGTTTTTTTCACAAGCACCCTAAGCGCCGCTTCCTGAAAACTTGCCGCAATGTCTTCTTTTCTCACTTTCGGATGGTCACGCAGATAATACAGCACGGATGTTTTGAGCCCCGAATAGCTGAAATTATAGTCTTTTGTTCCGATCATGGGGCTCGGAAATTGGATCGCCTTTTTGTCTCCATTTTCGGCAATGCGTTGAATTTCTGGTCCGCCCGGATATGGAAATCCGAGCATTTTTGCCACCTTATCGAACGATTCGCCGACCGCATCGTCTCTCGTTTCTCCCAGCCTTTTCCACTTCACCAGCGAATCCATTTTGAGAAGAATGGTGTGTCCACCACTCGCGATGAGTGCGATCGCGGGAAATAATTTCTGTTTTGAAAATTGAAAATCCGCCCGGACGAATGTCGGTTCGGACAGGTTAGAAACTAGATATTCGGTTTTTTGTGCAAGTAGAAAACTATAGAGATGTCCTTCAAGATGATTCACTCCGATAAGTTTTATGTTTTTATTTTCCTTCTTTATTACGGCGTGGATTTCTTTTGCAAACGAGATTCCCGCCCAAAGCGCGGGCTCGAGTCCGGGGCCGACGGTGACACACAGTGCGTCGATCTTTTCCGATTTTTTTATTTTCAGCGTCCCGAAAATCTTCGGAAGATTCTTGATGTGTTCTCTCTTTGCGAGATTTGGAACAACCCCGCCCCATGGGCGATGTACGTCGATCTGGGAAGAAATGACACTTTTCAGGATCTTGAATTTTGGAGCCGTCGTCGTGCCCGATGCTTCTACGAGCGCAAGCGCGGTATCATCGCACGATGTTTCTATCGCAAGTATTCTCATAAGGAAAGTATCGAGTATACGGTAGTAAGTATCAAGTACGAAACACCTATGTGTTTTTATCCTCCTTCTAGAGGCGGCTTTTTTTTGCTATACTTTCCGATGTACCCTAAGGGTTACAATTAATTTTTTGTTTTTTATATCAATCATGATTCAACCATTATTTGTTTTCAGCGACTGGGCATTTCTTGTGCTTCGTATCGCGCTCGGAGTGGTGATGATATATCACGGGTTTCCAAAGTTGAAAAACCTCAAGGCAACGGGAGAGGCGTTTTCGGGAATGGGATTCAGACCGGGAGCATTTTGGGCGTGGATTGTCGGAATTCTCGAGGGTGTTGGTGGCGTTTTTCTCGTGATCGGATTTTTGACACAGGTAGTTTCCCTATTACTTGCGATAGAGTTTCTCGTTATCCTTTTAAAACTGAAGAAATTCAGAAACATGAAGGAATATGAGTTGGATCTTATTATTTTTACGTCACTTCTTGTACTCGTGACGGTGGGCGGGGGTGTGGTAAGCATCGATGGATTTTTCGGTATTTTCCTTTACTAATATCGAAAGCGCTTCTATACTAAGCGCCGAAACATGACACGACGATTTTTTGAAATACTCCCCGCCGCAAGCGCGTGGATCACGCTCCTCGGGCTTATTTTCTTTTCGTGGAAGCTTCCCGTGTTGGTGGTTGTTTTTATTATTCTTTTTGATCTTTTCTGGCTCTTAAAAACCGTATATCTTTTTTTCTACCTCCAACATTCGTTTTCGAAACTGCGAAAGAATACGGCAGTAAACTGGATTTCAAGATTGGAGGAGGAAAAAAAAGGACAGTGGGAAGATATGTGGCACCTTGTGATGTTTCCCATGTACAAGGAACCGTATGAAGTCGTGCGGGAAAGCTTCATCGATTTATTGAAAACGCGCTATCCGCTCAAAAAAATGATCGTGATTCTCGCGACCGAAGAGCGCGGAGGAGAAGAAAGCGCCGCAACCGCACAAAAAATTAAAGAGGAATTCGGATCTCGGTTCGGACATTTTCTTACAACGATACATCCCGCGGGCTTGCCGGGGGAGATTCAGGGAAAGGGATCGAACGAAACGTGGGCGACGAAACTGGCAAAAGAGAAGATTATCGACGCATATGCGATTCCCTACAAAAAGATAATCGTTTCGGTGTTTGATGTAGATACGCGTCCGGGAAACCAGTACTTCGGCATCTTGACGTACAAATTTCTCACGGTGGAAAAACCACACCGATCGAGTTTTCAGCCGATTCCGCTTTTTACGAACAACGTGCATCATGTATCGTCGTTTGCGCGGCTTATCGGTTTTACTTCGACATTCTGGCAGCTTATGCAGCAGGGTCGTCCGGAACAGCTTGTTACGTTTTCGTCGCATTCGATGCCGTTCGGTGCATTGCCCGAAATAGGCTATTGGCACACCGACGTGACGTCCGAAGATTCGCATATTTTTTTCCAATGCATGTTGCACTACAAGGGAGATTGGAAGGTGGAGCCGCTCTTGTACCCCATTTACATGGACGCGGTGACGGGAACTGGATTTTGGAACGCGCTCAAAAATCTCTATAAACAACAGCGGCGGTGGGCGTGGGGCATCGAGAACTTTCCGTATGTGATGCAAGAATTTTGGCGGCGGAAAGATATTCCGGGAAAAGTGAAGCGATTTTGGACGTGGCGCATATTCGACGGATTTTATTCGTGGTCCACGAGCTCGTTTATTATATTTCTTTTTGGGTGGCTTCCGAATATTCTCGGGGATGATCTGTTTCACACTACCGTATTTTCATACAATCTTCCGCGCATTACGGGGACGCTTGTAAACATCGCATCGGTCGGTATTGTAACCTCCGCGATACTCAGCGTGTTTCTTCTTCCACCGCACATGAAAGGATTCACAAAAAAACACACGATATTGTATCTTCTTCAGTGGATACTCACTCCGGTTACTTTTATTGTGTTCGGGAGTATTCCCGCGCTTGAGGCGCAGACGCGTCTTATGCTTGGAGGAAAATTCCGTCTTGGATTTTGGAATACACCGAAAAAATAGGGTGTGGATAACTCATTTTAAAAAAATAACACGTGTGATATACTACAGGTAGAATCCTTTCGTGTGAGATTGGATTCGATGCTTTCTTTTTCCGGCCGAATGGAAAGCAAAAGAAAATTTAAAAAAGAATATCTCCGAGGGATTACCAAGAATTAATAGAATACAGAACACACAGACGAACAGATTTTACATTATATTGAAGCGCTTTTTTACAGGCGCTTCTTTTTTATTTATATCGGTCATAATCTTTTCTAAAAGAAAGATCGGTACGGGTGAATTCTTTTGGAGACGTCATGGAACTCCAATGGCGATACTGCGTGGAAAGCATTACCGGTGTTTTGATGTGGTGCGCGTGTCGCACGGCGAATGCGGGATCTTTTATGAAGTAGTACCCCCGCGCCGCAAAGTGGCGCACCCATTCTCCATCCTCGCCTCCGTTGCCGTACGTCTCGTCGAAATGGTGGATATCCCAAAGTGATTTCGGAATTATCGCGTTTGTGAATCCGAGTACGCCCATTAAGCTTCGTGAAGGTATCTTTCGTACGATTTTTGGCGAAAAGATCTTTCTGCAGGTCCATTCGAAAAATCCCGGAAATTTGTCGATTTTTTCAATGAGCGGGGAATTTTTGTATGCACACGTTGGTCCATAGACTCCCGCGATATTCGTATCGTTAAAATAGCGGAGTCCGGAGGAGAGCCATCCGTTCCATAACGGAAAGGAATGTGCGGACAATATGACTATGTGTGTTCCCCGTGCGGCTTGTACCCCGATATTCAAGGCTTTTGGATAGGAAAAATCGTCTTTTGCTATCGAAATTACCTGCGCGCCGTGTTTTTTTGCGATCATAATTGAATCGTCATCGGATTCATTGTCTATATATATGAGTTCGTAATCGCGTTCCGTCTGCACCGCGAGCATCGGAAAAAGCGTTTGAAGATTATCCGCTTCATTGCGTCCTCTGATAATAAACGAGGCAAGGGACATACCTACTATTCTATTGAATATTTTCGTAAGATGGTAGGGAAGGGTTCTCGTCGCGTATGCAGGAATATATTACGAAAGCAATCGTGCTCAACGTGAGAAAGCGCGGAGAGCAGGACAAGGAGATATCTTTTTTTTCGGAACGCCTGGGAAAATTGAGGGCGGTGCTTGTGAGCGGCCACAAAATAACATCGAAGTTTTCACCACATTGCGACGTGCTCGATTATGTGACACTTCGCGCCGTGTATAAAAACCGGCACACCGTAACCGACATTATTGCCGAAAAAAAATATGCGCCTACATTTTCTCCGATAACCATGCGCCGCGTATTTCTTCTCGCTCACTTTCTCGATAAGAATCTTCCCGATGAGGCGCCCGACGACGATTTGTGGCGAAAAATTATTCACGATTTCGAACGCGGTGATATTTTATTTTCGGAATATCTCTCCCATCTTGGGTATGGAGGAACGCATGCGACCTGCGCCGGCTGCGGCACGCAATCTTTGTGGGCGTTCTCTTTCGCGGGACAGGAATTCCTATGTAAAACATGCAGTTCAAATGTGCCGGAGAATGCGCTATTATTACTGTAAATATATATTTTCTTATGTCTCTCGACGATCTGGAGAAAAAACTTTATCAGTCCGCCGCACAAAACAAAAAAGAACCGGAGGATGAGCAGAAGAAAAAAGAAACGATTTCCGAAGCGAGAGAGGCTTCTTTTGTAGCCCCCAAGTGGGAAGAGGATAAGGAGGTGCTTCTCACCAAAAAAAGCGGCACGGGGAAGAGAATAGTAAAATGGATGTTTGCGTTGATAATCGCGCTTGCAATCGTCGGTGGAGGAATATTTTTCGCGTTTCGTTACGGAGGAAGTGCGAAGGGAGTTGCGATCGCCATACAGGGACCGGGAGAAGTGCATCGCGGCGTGCCGTTTGAGGTGAGCGTGCAAATCGCAAGCGATATCGATAGTTTTGTGAAGGAAGGAAACCTTTCGATAACATTCAGTTCGGGTCTTTTGAGTGCGGATGATCTTTCCAACAAAACGATGCTTGTTGAGTCCGTCGGCGATCTTGGCGGCGGGAGTCTCACGCGAAAAGCATTCAAGTTCTTAGCGACGGGAGAAACAAATTCGGTACAGCGGGTACACGTGAAGTTTTCCTTTATTTCCGGACGCTCACAATACGAGATTCAAGAGGAAAAAGAAATTACGATCGGCGATCCCGCAATTACGGTGGAAGTGAAAAAACCCGATCAAGTGGTGTCGGGGTCGAATTTCGATCTCCAAATAGAATATAAGAATGTTTCCAAATTTGATTTTTCGGACGTGGCGCTTCAGGTGAAATATCCAGGAGAATTTTCTTTCAAGGAGGCAAGTTATAATCCCGCGTCGCTCGATAATTTTTGGCGTGTGGGCGAGGTCAAGGCGGGATCGGGAGGAAGCATACAGATCACAGGATCACTTGATGCGTCGACAAAGAATTCGTTCGATTTTCCCGCGTCGGCGCTTGTGACATTTTCGGGGAGCGACTATCTTGTCGCGGAAAAAACGGCAAACGTGTTCATTGCGCCCTCACCGATAGTTATGGAAATAAAGGCAAACAGAAGCGATCAATATGTTGCGCGGGTGAACGACAGGATAACGTATACCGTTCGTTACGAGAATAAGAGCGGTATTTCACTTGCGGACGCGGTGATCGAAGCACAGCTTACGGGCGACGTATTCGATTTTTCGACGCTTCGGACAAAGGGAGGATTCGATTCCCGCACGAATACGATAACGTGGAACGCGTCAAAAATTCCCGAGCTCTCGCTTGTCGGTCCGGGAGGTACGGGTGAAGTGCAATTTGAAGTGCAGTTACTTCCGACGCTTCCTGTGAAACGCGCGAGCGATAAAAATATGACGCTCAAAGTGAATACTCGAATGGATTCTCCGTCGGTGCCGTACTATCTTTCTTCCGACAAAACGAGCGGATTTGCATCGTTCGAAACAAAGATTGCGGGGGTGGTGGTTTTTGACGCGCAGGGATTCTACAGGGATTCGCTTGCGCAGATAGTAAACAGTGGAACATTGCCGCCGAAAGTGAACAAAGCGACACAATACACCATACATTGGATAATCAAGAACTACGGGAACGACTTGAAGGACGTCGCGGTGCGTGGATCGCTCGA
Organism: bacterium; assembly: GCA_021811055.1. Classification (GTDB taxonomy): domain Bacteria; phylum Patescibacteriota; class Minisyncoccia; order UBA6257; family GWB1-50-10; genus GWA2-45-9. The sequence goes on along the minus strand of JAJZPU010000002.1, from coordinate 22,784 downwards.
GGGGGGCGTGCGCTGGACGGGTGTCGTAAAAAGCAACGTCACCGCGGTACCGGAATATAACTCCCGCACGCAGGAGGTGACGTGGACTATAGATAAAATTCAGGCGAATAGGGGGCTTTTCGGAGATGTGGTCGAGGCGGTGTTTCAGGTCGAGGCGGTACCGAACATTACGCAGGAAGGAGGCGTACAGCGCCTTATCGGATCGTCTTCGTTCTCCGGTACCGACGATTTTACGAGCACATCGATCTCGGGACGCGACGACGGAATCACAACGGAACTTCCCGACGACAAAACGGTGAGAAGGGGCGATGGAGTGGTAACTAAATAAAAATACCGTTCTCTATTTACTATTTCCCTTCTCCTGCGTACTATTTTTGTATCATGGATATTTTTGAAAAAATAACGGCACTCGCAAAACGACGGGGATTCGTGTATCCCGGATCGGAAATTTACGGCGGACTTGCGGGTACGTGGGATTACGGACCGCTTGGCGTTGAGCTGAAGCGAAACCTGAAAGAAGAATTCTGGAAATTTTCGGTAAAAAGTCGCGATAACATTGTGGGAATCGATGCGGCAATCATTATGAATCCGAAGGTGTGGGAGGCATCCGGACATCTCGCGTCGTTTTCCGATCCGCTTGTGGAATGCAAGAAATGTCATCATCGATTTCGCGCGGACCAGCTTGAAGATGCGTCAAAGTGTCCCGACTGTGGCGGAGAATTTACCGAACCAAAACAATTCAATTTGATGGTGGAGACATATCTCGGGGTGGTTGAGGGAGAAAAAACGAAAACATACCTTCGCGGCGAGATCACGCAAGGAGTGCATGTGAATTTCAAGAATATTATCTCGTCGACGCGCGTCAAACTTCCCTTCGGCGTTGCGCAGGTTGGGAAAGCGTTCCGAAACGAAATTACGCCCGGAGGATTCACGTTTCGTTCGCGCGAATTCGAACAGATGGAAATACAGTTTTATGTAAAGCCCGACGAGGAAGAATCAATGAAGTGGTTCGAATATTGGAAAGAGGAACGAAAGAAGTGGTATCTCTCGCTCGGCATGCGCGAGGAGAATCTGCAATTCAAAAAACACGATCAACTGGCGCACTATGCGCGCGCGGCATACGACATTGAATACAATGCGGGTGGCGAATGGAAAGAAATGGAAGGAATCCATCATCGGGGCGACTGGGATGTGAAACAGCACGAAGCATATTCGAAGCAGGATATGACATATTTCGACGAAGAAACGAAAGAGCGGTATCTTCCGTGGACGATCGAAACATCGGGAGGCGTGGATCGGGCGGCATTGTTTTTTCTTATGGATGCGTATCGGGAAGAGAAGGTGGGAGAGGACGAGCGCGTGGTCCTGAAGCTTCATCCGAAACTTGCGCCGTATAAGGCGGCAGTGTTTCCGCTTCTCGCGAACAAGCCGCAACTCGTAGAATACGCGCGGAAAATTTACGGAGATCTGAAAAATGAATGGATGGTCGCATGGGATGAGCGGGGAAACATAGGAAAACGCTATCGCGCGCAGGATGAGGCGGGAACGCCGTTTTGTATCACCGTTGATTTCGACAGTCTCGAAAAAGACGATGTAACCATCCGCGATCGTGATTTGATGACACAGGAGCGGGTGAAGGTGACGGATATTCATAAATTTATTGCAGAAAAAATGAAATAAATATATCTTGTTATGAATCGGGTTGTGGATAACACAAAACCAAAAGAGATAATTGCATTCGAGAATAAAATTCTTGAGGATGCAAAGAGGTTAAATATCAATCCTATTAGTTTCTACTACAGAAAAAAGAAAGTAAAAAAACGAGTCAGAGATTTTTTTGGATTTAGATTGATCCTTGATTCAAAGGAGACCTGTTTATTTTTTGGAAAATTTATTTTAGAACATTATGAAGTTGTTCAGAATAGATATAGGGATTATATTTCGAAACCATGGAAAGACGGATATCAATCAATACACATCGATTTAACTTTTCAATTGATACCAGTTGAATTACAACTAAGAACAGAGGAAATGGAAAAAATCTCAGAAAACTTGAAGAAAAAGAAGGGAGAATATTATTGGAGAACCGAAAAAGAATTAAAATAAAAAAATCCCACTATCCCAAGGATTTTTTATTGCCCTTTCCGTCGTTCGGAGGTATTGTGGTAAGTGAGAATAATATTATATTGTATGGCAAAAATTACACGAGTGCGGTTTAAAAATGGGTTGCGCCTTCTTGTGGTGCCCCGCGAAGACAGTTTGACAACGACGGTTGCGGTTTTGGTCGCTGCGGGATCGAAATATGAAACAAAAGAGATAAATGGGCTTTCTCATTTTCTTGAGCACATGTGTTTCAAGGGTACGGAAAAACGACCGCGCCCGATCGATATTGCAAGCGAACTCGATGGGATGGGGGCGCATTACAATGCGTTCACGAGCCATGAATATACGAGTTATTATGCAAAGGTGAAAAACAGTGCGTTTAAAGGCGCATTCGATGTGGTGTCCGATCTCTATTTACATCCGACATTCAGAAGGGAAGATATCGAAGTGGAACGGGGAGTGATCACGGAGGAGATAAATATGTACGAGGATACGCCGCGGAACAAAATAGGCGATGTATTCATGGAACTTTTGTATGGGGATCAGCCGGCAGGATGGAATATCGCGGGACCAAAGGAAAACATACTGAAACTCACGAAGGAAGATTTCATTTCGTATCGCGCGAAAAACTATCTTCCCGAAGCCACCGTAGTCGTGGTCGCCGGAGGGATCACTCCGGCGCGGGCAATTGCCGCGGTGCGGGAAGAGTTCGGAATACTGAAACGGGGAAAGAAGATGCAGAAACTGAAAGTGATCGAGGCACAGAAAAAACCAAGGGAAAAAATAATAACAAAAAAATTGGAACAGACGCATCTTGTGCTTGGAGTGCGCGCGTTCGATATGTACGACAAACGACGGTATGCGCTCTCGGTGCTCGCGGAGGTTCTTGGTGGCGGTATGAGCTCGCGGCTCTTCAAACGCGTGCGCGATGAACTTGGCGCCGCGTACTATGTCGGTGCGAGTCCCGATCTTTTTTCCGATCATGGATTCCTTGGTGTGAGTGCCGGTGTTGATAATAAAAAAGTTGAAACGGTGATTGGGGTGGTACTCGAGGAACTTGCTCGTTTCAAAAAAGAAAAAGTGGGAGAAAAAGAGCTTGAAAAAGCGAAAGAACACATTGTTGGTGATCTGTTCCTTTCCGTCGAGACGTCGGATGCAATCAGCTATTTTTACGGAGGTCAGGAGATTATGGATGTGAAGCTCACGTCACCGCAGGAAGCCGCGCGTCGCATAAAGAAGGTGACGGCGGGAGAGGTGCAAAAAGTTGCGGAAGATATCGTCACGAGAGAAGGATTGAACCTTGCGCTTATCGGCCCTTTCAAAGAGAGGAGTTTTCTTGATATATTGAAAGTGTAATGAAAGACATACTTCATCTCGAAATAGGTTGGCACACGCTCTGGAAAGTGCTCATTTTTTGCGTGATGGTGTGGGTGATTTTCCTTGCCCGCGAGGTGTTGGGGGTGCTTTTTGCGTCAATTGTCATTTCACTCGGACTCGATCCTGCGGTTTCCCATCTTGAAAAGAAAGGGATAAACAGGATACTCGGAACACTCATTATGTTTATCGGCGTGTTTGCGATATTCGGTATCGCGGCATATTTTATAATCCCGATCTTTACGGTTGAGGCAAGCTCGTTTCTCAAACAATTTCACGATTTTTCCTCGGCAATATTCGGAATAGGGTTTCCCGACAATCTTGTCGACGTGTTCACGTTCAGTAGGGAAAAACTTTTCGATTATCTTTCGACGGTGGATGTGTCCGTTGCAGAAGCGCTCACGCGGTTTCTTACATCCGCGATGCTTGTCGTGGTAACCGTACTTACGACATTTTATCTTTCCGTTGAAAAGAACGGAACGGAGCGTCTCCTGCGAGTTCTTTTGCCGGATCGGTATGAGGGACCCGTACTTAAAGTGTTTGAACGCTTCAAAATGAAAATACGGCGGTGGATGGCGGCACAGCTGAGTCTGAGTATCCTTATAGGGATTATCGTCGGCGTGGGGTTGTGGCTTCTGGGGGTGCGTCATAGTTTCGTGCTGGGAGTGATCGCCGCGATGTTCGAAGTGGTCCCGATTATCGGACCGATCATTGTCGGCATTCTCGCGTTTTTCATGGCAATATCGGATTCGTTCCTTCTCGGGGTGTATGCGATCGTTTTCTTTTTTCTGGTACAACAAATAGAAAATCACCTCCTTCTTCCGATCATTATGGGAAAAAGCATGAAAGTACATCCGGTGGTGGTTATTATGTCGCTTCTTGCCGGAGGAAAAATCGCGGGATTGCTCGGTATCATTCTTGCGGTCCCGATAGCGGTGATTGTGCAGGAAATTTTCGATTATCTCGCGGAGAAAAAAGATCAAAGAACGTATTTGGTATAACATCATGATTAAAAAAAATTTTTATATCACAACAACACTCCCTTACGTGAATGCCGCGCCTCATATCGGGTTTGCGCTTGAAATCGTGCAGGCGGATGCGATCGCGCGATGGAAAAAGATACAGGGGTATGATGTGGTATTCAACACCGGAACCGACGAACACGGGTTGAAAATTTACAGGAAAGCGGTTGAGGAAGAAAAAGATCCGCAGGCATATACCGATGAATATGCGCCAAAATTTGACCGTTTGAAATCGGCGTTGAATCTCACCTATACGAATTTCATTCGCACGACCGATGCGCATCACATGCGTGCCGCGCAAGAACTGTGGAAGCGATGCGCTGAGCGCGGGGATATCTACAAAAAAAAATACAAAGGACTCTATTGTGTCGGCGACGAGATGTTCCTTAAGGAATCGGATCTCGTGGATGGAAAGTGTTTGAATCATCCCGCGATGGATCCGATCGAAATTGAGGAAGAAAATTATTTTTTCAAATTGAGCGCGTATCAGGAAAAACTTCTCGATTATTTTTCGAAGGAAAATGTGATTACGCCCGAATGGCGTCGGCGCGAGGCGATAAAATTTGTCGAGAGTGGTCTCGAGGATTTTAGCATCTCGCGGGAAAAAACAAGGCTTCCTTGGGGTGTTCCCGTGCCGGGAGATGAGGCACAGGTGATGTATGTGTGGTTTGATGCCCTCACGAACTACATCTCGACACTTGGGTGGCCGGAGGACCAAGAGGGACTCCATAAAGAATTTTGGAATAACGGTACGGTCGTTCAGGCCGCGGGAAAGGACCAAGTGAGATTCCAATCAATTATGTGGCAGGCGATGCTTATGTCCGCGGGAATAAAGACGAGTGATACGGTGTTGTATCATGGGCACATCACAAGCGGTGGTCAGAAGATGTCGAAAAGCGTCGGAAACGTGGTCGATCCATTCGAGGTTGTCGAGAAATACGGCACGGATGCGTTGCGCTACTGGCTTTTGCGTGATATGCCGACATTCGAAGATGGGGATTTCACCTGGGAGCGGTTTATTGAAAGTTATAATGCGAATCTCGCGAACGGGCTCGGAAATCTCGTAAGCCGTGTCGTGAAAATGGCGCGAAATTACGAAGTGACCATAGGGTTGAAAGATATCGTCGCGCACGGAAAGGAGGTATACGAAACGGCGCTTGATGCATATGAATTTCAGAAAGCAATGAACGCAATTTGGGAGCGAATCCAGATCACCGATAAATTCATCCAGGAAACGGAGCCGTTCAAAACGATAAAAACAGATCCGGAAAAAGCGAAGAGGGATGTCAAAGAGCTTTTGGAAAGCGTGTGGGAGATCGCTGTGTTGCTCGAGCCGTTTCTTCCCGGAACAAGCGAGAAAATATTGAAAGTGATCGAGGACCCATCTGTTCCCATGCCGACGCTCTTCCCCCGAATTGTGTAGAAAAATTGACGACATGCAAAAACTGCTCTACCGTAAGAGCAGTTTTTATAACAAAAGGAGGACGAGTGAAAAAACGATTGATCATCCTGGATTTTGACGGTACGGTACTTGATTCATCTCCGGAAGGAAAACGCCGCCTGCGGGTATTGTGCGAAATCAACGGAATTTCGTTCAATAAGGAAAAACAGGCAAAAGTATATGCCGAATGGGGAAACCCTGTTATTCCAATGCTCGTGAAAGGACTTGAAATTTCCGAAGAGAAGGCAAAGGAAATAAATAGACAATGGGAAGTATGGGATCACGTCGAACCCGTTCGTCTTATGAAAGGTACGCGGGAAACATTGGCGTATATCAAACGGCGGAAATTCGATATGGTGCTTTTCACGTCACGACACACAAAAAATGTGGCGGAGATAATCAATTTTCATCTCATCGACGATTTCTTTTCCTGTGTCGTGGGAATTGAGGGAGATGCGCACGGAAATCTTCCCGCCGGAGAATACAGGAAAAAAGATCCGGAATCATTCCGCGGGATAGTTTCTTATGTTGCCCACACACACGATACGACGTACGACAAATTGAAAGTGATTTATGTCGGTGATACGGAAATCGATGTGGCGCAGGCGATGAATGCCGGATTGGACGTAATAGCGGTCATGACCGGTGAAAAGAAAGAGGAGGATTTTCTTCGTATCGGTGTACCGTCCGAAAATATACTGCTTTCCATAAAAGAACTTCCGGAATGGATGAAAAAATTCTGGAAATAATCATTTTTATTAACGCTTCCTAAGGGGAGCGTTTTTTGTTTAAATTGAGGGATGGAATTCAGATATTTTGACGCACACACCCACGCGCATTTTCCTGTGTACGGGGACGAAAGAGATGAAATGGTCAAACGGGCCGCTGACGAAGGAGTTGGAATGATAACTGTGGGTACGCGCAAAGACACCTCTTTAGCGGCGGTCACCCTCGCGGAACAATACGAACACATGTGGGCGGCGATAGGGCTCTATCCCGGGCACACCGTTGCGTCGTTCCACGACGAGGACGAACTTGGCGTGGTGGGACAAAATGAAACGGAGGGACCTGAATCGTTTGATTACGATTTTTTCAAAAAACTTGCGGAAAGCGAAAAGGTGGTTGCGGTTGGCGAGTGTGGACTCGATTATCCTTATTGTAGGAACGAAGAGGAAAAAGAAATTCAAAAAGTGGAATTTATAAAACAGATCGAATTTGCGGACGAGATAAAAAGACCGCTCATGATTCATTGCAGGGACGCGTATGGGGACGTTGCGGATATTTTTAAGGCAAGGGGAACCGCGAGAAGTCACGTAATGCACTCATTCCGTGGCACAATCGAAGAAGCAAGGAGGTTTGTTGAGATGGGATTTTATTTCACCTTCGGCGGCGTTATTACATTCCGTCCGAAAAAAGACGGCGTGAATTATACCGATGTTATACGATCGATCCCCACGGACCGTTTGCTTTCCGAGACCGATGCGCCGTGGGTGGCGCCGGTGCCACATCGCGGGAAAAGGAATGAGCCCGCATACGTTGTTGAAGTGGTGAAGAAACTTGCGGAAATAAAAGATTTGCCGCCGGAAATTATACGCGAACAAATTCTCGAAAATACAAGACGCGCATTTTCCATTGATATATAAAGCGTCTGTATCGTTGAGAAAAGGCGTTTTCGGAGATACAATAACTGATATTCGGACATATGAAAAAATACGACTTTTCGAAAATAGAGAAAAAATTCACCCAAACGTGGCGTGAAAAAAGGACACACGAACCCGACTGGAACGCTCCGGTGAGAAAGAAATTCTATAATCTCATGATGTTTCCGTATCCTTCGGCGGAAGGTCTGCATGTCGGAAATATGTATGCGTTTACGGGAACGGATATCTACGGAAGATTCAGACGGATGAGAGGATATGACGTCTTTGAGCCGATCGGTCTCGACGGATTCGGTATTCATTCGGAAAATTATGCGCTGAAAGTCGGTACGCATCCTGCGAAGCAGGCGGAAGTTTCGGAAAAGAGATTTTACAAACAACTCGAGGCCGTGGGGAATGGATTTGCGTGGGATGAGCGGCTTGAAACATATGATCCCGCGTACTACCGGTGGACACAGTGGCTTTTCACCGAAATGTGGCGGCGCGGACTCGCATATCGAAAAAAACAACTCGTAAACTGGTGTCCGTCGTGCAAGACGGTGCTTGCCGACGAGCAGGTAGAGGGAGGAAGGTGCGAACGGTGCAAAACGGAAGTGATAAAAAAGGATCTCGAGCAATGGTTCTTCCGGATCACGAAATATGCGGACAAGCTCCTTCGGAACATCGAAACGATCGACTGGTCGGAAAAGGTGAAGATCGCCCAGCGGAATTGGATAGGGAAATCGGAAGGTGCTCTCGTTAAATTTAAGATTTCAAATTCCGATTCGTATCTTGAGGTATTCACGACGCGTCCCGATACGCTGTTCGGCGCGACATATCTCGTCGTCTCTCCCGAGCACGACGCAATTTCCAATTTCCAATTTCCAATTTCCAATAAAGAAGAGGTTGAAAAGTACGTTAAAGAAGCAAAGAAAAAATCGGATGCGGACAGAGTTGAGAATAAGGAAAAAACCGGTATTGAGTTGAAGGGAATTAAGGTAATAAATCCTGCGAACAACGAAGAGATACCGATATTTGTAGCGGACTATGTGCTTTCGGGATACGGCACGGGTGCTATCATGGCGGTGCCGGCACATGACGAACGGGATTTTGAGTTTGCGAAGAAATTTAAACTACCCATTGTCGATGTGATCTCCGGCGGGGAGGCCGGTGTTCTCTACGAGGGAGATGGGGCGCTTATCAATTCCGGTGCGTTCGACGGGATAGATTCCGAAGAAGCAAAATGGAAAATCACCGAGTTTGTCGGTGGAAAAAGACACACGCAATTTCGTCTGCGAGACTGGCTCATCTCACGCCAGAGATATTGGGGTCCGCCGATCCCGATGATCTATTGCGCATCGTGCGCGGAACTCAAAAAAGGAGAGCAAAAGGAAATGCCGGGGTGGTATGCGGTGCCGGAGAAAGAGCTTCCGGTCGTGCTTCCGATAGTGAAAAATTTTCGTCCCGAAGGAACGGGGCAGTCGCCGCTTGCAAGCGTCGAAGAGTTTTATAAAACACAATGTCCCGCGTGCGGCGGCGATGCGCGGCGCGAAACGGACGTGTCCGATACGTTCCTTGATTCGGCGTGGTACTATATCGGGTATCTTCAAAAAATTTTCAATTTTCAATTTTCAATTTCCAATGAATTGATGAAAGAGCGAATGAGGGCGTGGCTTCCGGTCGATATGTATATCGGCGGCGCAGAACACTCTGTACTCCATCTTTTATACGTCCGCTTCGTGGCGATGGCGCTCCACGACGCGGGATATCTCGAATTTGAAGAGCCGTTCCCGAAATTCAGAGCGCACGGACTTCTTATAAAAGACGGCGCGAAGATGTCGAAATCGAAGGGGAATGTCATTAACCCGGACGACTATGTAAAAAATTTCGGTGCGGACGCATTCCGGACATATCTTATGTTCTTGGCGCCATTTGAATATGGTGGTGATTTTCGGGAGCAGGGAATGCTCGGTATTACGCGATTTCTCGATCGGGTATGGAAAATGGGGATGGAGTCGAAGTTCGCGGACGAAAAAGAAACAGATAAGAAACTGGAAACGGTGGTACATCAGACGATAAAAAAAGTGACGGATGATATCGAATCGCTCCAATACAACACGGCGATCAGCGCAATGATGATTTTATTGAACGAGTTCGAGAAAAAAGAAGCGATACCGCGTGAATATTTTAAAACCCTTCTGTTGTTGCTCGCTCCCTTCGCGCCGTTTCTTACCGAAGAATTGTGGCAGGATCTTTTTATGGAAAAGGATGGAAATTTCCATTCGATACACCACGCACCCTGGCCCGCATACGATTCGAAGAAACTCGAGAAAGATTCGTTCGTTATCGCGATACAGGTAAATGGAAAGGTGCGCGATGAGATGGAAATAACAAAGACAATGACACGGGAAGAAATAGAAAAACGCGCCCGCGTGCTCCCGCGTATAGAAAAATTTCTCGACGGAAAGGATCCGAAGAGAGTGATCTACGTGCCTGGGAGACTTTTGAATTTAGTGCTTTAATTGATGTATGAACAAAGTCGCTTTATTTCTCGCAATATTACTCGTCATTGTCGGTGCGATATACGGCATATCGCAGTCGTTCAAGGGGAGTTTTAAATTAGGGGACATATTTTCGGAAATCCCCGGATTTTCGAGAAAAATATCCACCTCAACAAAACCGGTGAGTCCCGTGAAGGTGACAACACAGGAAGCGCAAAGAAAAGCGCAGGAGGCAAAAGCGACAACAACCGTTTCAAAACAGACACAGGAGCCGAAACTTCCGACGCCGCCGCAGGGATTTTCTCAGAACGATCTTTCGTCGGTGTATGGAAAAGTGCAGATAACAACGGTTACAAAACCATCATACGCTTCCCCTCGTCGCGGAAAATTCACATTGAAAGCTATTGGTGTAAAAAATGAATCCATAGATATCACCGGATGGAGGGTGAAAGGAAACAGTGGAGGAGAGATATACATACCCCAGGCATCCGCGGACTATACGCTTTCGGGATGGATGTCGAACGGCGATATTATTTTTGGAACGGGAAGTTACGTGACGGTATACAGTACGCGAAGCACCGTCGGGAGAAATATGCGCCTTAATAAATGTTTCGGATATTTAAACGAGCTCTACACATTCAATCCGCGTCTTCCGAACAACTGTCCCTCATATGACAGAAAACAGATCGGCACATTTTCCGGAGCGTGTCAGACATTCATCAGGTCGCTCAGTGCGTGTGAGGTGCCGACTGCAAACGAAAAAAATCAATTTGGCGGCGGGGCGGACGTTGCATGCCGCGCGTTGCTCGACACGTTTAATTACGGCGGATGCTACAAGGCGTACCGCGGAAACAGCGATTTCTTTTCGGGCGAATGGCGTGTGTGGATCGATGCGGAATTGCCGTTCGATACGGAACATGATCGGCTCGTCCTTTACGACAAGAGTGGAAAGGTGGTCGATGTATATACGTACTAGATACCAAAAAATCGCGGTGACACCGCGATTTTTTTATATTATTTCCTTTCTCCGAGAATCACCTCTTTTTCAATCTCTTTTCCATCCCGAAAAATGGTAAGTGTCACTTTCTGTCCCACGTCCGACAGCTCGAGAAAATCGAGAATGCTTTTTTCCGGAGTGAGTTTCTCACCGTTCCAAAGAAGAATGACGTCGTTTTCGATGATGCCGGCAATGTCCGCGGGGCTTTCCGGGATCACCGCTTTTTGCATCGGATGATCGCGAAGAACAAGGGCGCCGTGCGTGACCGAAAGACGTAGTTTTTTTATGAGATCTTTGGAAAGTGCTGTAAAGTGAATGCCGAGAAGCGGGCGCCGTATCTTTCCGTGTTTTTTAAGATCACGAAGGTCGCGTGTCGCGGCGCTTATGGGAATCGCGAGACTGATATTCTCGGCATCCGAAATGATCGCCGCGTTTATTCCGATGACACGTCCGAAAATATCGGTAAGCGGTCCTCCGGAATTTCCGGGATTGATCGCGGCATCCGTTTGAATAAGGCCGCGCATTTCCTGTCCCGCCGCATGCGGATCGGGATATGCGGTGATGGAACGGAAGAGTCCCGAAATAATTCCCATAGATACGGTATTTTTGAATATGCCGAGCGCGTCGCCGAACGCGAGAACGGTCTGTCCAAGTGAAAGCGACGACGAGTCTCCGAGTTTTATATAAGGAAGTTTCTTTGCGGGATTTATTTTCAAGATCGCGATATCATCCACGGGATCGCGCGCGAGAAGTTCGGCGGTATATTCCTCGTTGTCGCTTGTGATGATGACATATTCGCCGTGCGGTTCGCTTATTACGTGCTTGTTCGTGAGAATGACGCCTGTTTTATCCACGATAAATCCCGAACCTCCATCCACCTGGACCATGCCGCGGGCGTCTATTTTTTCTTTCGGGATGGAAAGGATGTCGGGGATTGCCGCGCCATCTTTCGAATGCGCGCGTTCCGCCTCAATGTCTTTTTTCACATCGTCGAGTTTTTTCTTAATGATAATCGTGACGACCGCGGGCATGACGCGCGCAACCGTCTTTATTACCCGTGATTTTTCCCGTTTCATGATTGATTTGTTTTTTTGAATATGTAATATGTGCCGATACCGACAAGACAGATAAGCGATACAAAAAAAGAAATCTGTCCGTCGACCATTGCGGAGAAGAGCACCAAAAGCGCCGCAAAAAACGGAAGTGATTTTTCAAACGTATTCATAGGTTTATTGTAACAGTTTTTCCGCAAAACGAGAAAAATCCGCATCTGAAAGATGTTGTTTTTGTTTAATGCGGAGAGGGTGAAAAATGGATTCGCCTACAAGTTCCTCCTCATCGCTACTCGTCGGACTCGCAGGCCGCCGCTCGCCATGCATTCTGCTGAACGCATATGGCTGCGCGCTTCGAATCTCACTCGCGAGCAAAGCAGTTTGCTCGCTCCTCTCTGCACGAAATTTCAACCCGCCCAATGACGGGTAAATTTCATTTGCGGGGACGATTGCCGGAACTTTGAACCGATAGGACGGCTTAGCTACAGCAACGTTGATAGGATTATAAGAAAATTGAGGCGGATGTACCAAGAAAGGTCTAATTTGTTTGATGTTCCTACTTTTGCGCAGAAAGTTTACTAATCTCGTCCAGAATCTGCTCAACTTGCTCGTTAGTGACTTTTGAACCAGAAAGACGAAGTGATGAGCCGGTAGAAACTATAAGAGTTGCGCGGCGAAGTTCCACCAGACGTTCTGGGGAGATACCTATATTCTTTTTTGCGTGCTTAGGTTTTGTCATAAATTTATGATTTCAAAATCTGATCGCTATAGGAATTCTTGAGCAAATCTGATTCCTGCGTGCCGAAAAGTTCAAGATAGTGATTGCATTGTTCAAGAAGTTTTTCTTTGCTGATATTACCAGTAGTATCGATCGCTTCTATCTCCATAAAAGTGCCGAGATTCTGGACATTGTCTAAATGAAACTTAACGTTATCAATGAAATATATTTCTCGTTGCTTATCGACAACTGCCAAGATTCCCAGAGATTTTGTAAGAACTTCTTTGAGACTAGAATCTGGCTCTGTTTTATACAGAATTACCTTTGACTGTTTTGGACCTTCTTTGTCTTCGCGTTCGTAAAAGATCAGATAGTTTTCAATATTTCCTTCGCGAAGTTTCAATCTGCCGTTAGGAACTTTAAAGTACGTATCGATCTGATGGTCAACACCTCTAAAGTCTGCATTGTGCGATTTCAACATATGTCTGACCCTTTCTTGGTCTGAGCATTTTGCCTTAATTTCTACGTTGAGATGTCCCATAGTTCGAATCCCCTTAGGGTTCACTAATTTTATAACTTTTCGGTTTTAGAAAGTAGCGCAAAATAAGGGAATTTTTACTGCCACTTTCCAAAACTACTGGCGGAGAGGGTGGGATTCGAACCCACGGTGCGGTTTCCCGCACATTACATTTCGAGTGTAACGCCTTCGACCACTCAGCCACCTCTCCATATTTTTCGTGCCCCCAGAGAGAATCGAACTCCCATTTTGTCCTTAGGACGGACCTGTTCTATCCATTGAACTACGGGGGCGCCTCATCCCGGGGAACTTCACCTCATTCATAATTACAAAAACACATCACAATGGCAACTCCTTTAATGCTTGCGGAAGCGGTGGTTTCTGATATTCTAAAATTCGTGGAAAAGATATCATCCTTTCATAGTAAACTTCCGGAAGATGAAGAGCGAAAACTTGAGAAGGTTTTTGAACGCGCAAAAACGGAAGTACCATACGAATTTAAGGTTGAAAACAATACAGACATATTGATGGTGCGGAGAAAAACGGAGAGCGGGAAAGAGATCGGAATGGGATTCACGAAAGTCGGAAAAAAGATACTGTTTTCAAATGGAAAAAGTTACCATTTTTCACATGTGGTCGAGGCATCCATGAAATATCCGGGAGAAAATATATTGGAAGCGATCGAAAAACTGTACAAAGAAAAACCCGAATTAAAATCGGAAAACGAAAAGGGAGAAAAATAACGGGCGATTAGCTCAGTTGGTTAGAGCGTCACATTGACATTGTGAAGGCCAGAGGTTCGAGTCCTCTATCGCCCACCGGATGCAGAAAAAATTCCAACGGATGACGGAAGACTTCGTGTGCGAACACTGCGGCGCGAATGTGCCCGGAAACGGTTACACAAATCATTGTCCCGAGTGTCTTTGGAGCAAACATGTCGATATAAATCCCGGAGACCGTGCGGCAACATGCGGAGGGTTGATGGAACCGGTCAGCATCGAAAAAAAGGGGGATGCGTGGAATATTATACAGAAATGTATCGGGTGTGGATTTGTCCGGAAAAATAAAGCGGATGAGAGAGATAATTTTGAAAAAATAATAGAGATCTCAAAAATGGGCCGTTAGCCCCCACACCAATCGAGATTTTGGATTATGTTCTTTGTTTATATTTTAAAAAGTTCAAAGGACAATAATTTGTACATAGGATATACAAACGATCTGAAAAGAAGGTTTGAAGAACATAATCGCGGGAATTCTAAATCAACAAAATCACGTGCCTCATTCAAGCTTTTGTACTACGAAGCATATCTTTCTGAAAAAGATGCAAAAAAGAGGGAAGAAAATTTGAAATTACGCGCAAGAGCCCTGGCACAACTTAAGAAAAGACTTGAATATACGCTATTATTTGATTAATCTCAATTGGTGTAGGGGGCCGTTAGCTCAATTGGTAGAGCGTTTGCATGGCATGCAAAAGGCAGCGGGTTCGAATCCCGCACGGTCCACAGAGCGTGAGCGAATGAATAATTTCATTCGCGTCGGGATTCGAACGGCGGAGCGATGTGCATCGAGTACGATGCACCGCGAGCCGGTGCCCAGACCAATCACGAGCGACGACGAGTGATTGAGTCGAGGGAGAATCCCGCACGGTCCACAGAGCGTGAGCGAATAAAAAATAATATGACTATTCAAGAAGCTCAAAACCGAATAAGTGAATTTTGTAAAAAACACGAACTTGATTCTGCGCCGGAATACCGAATTCTTGACGCGGTCTCCGAACTTGGGGAAGTCGCAAAAGAAATGCTGAAGATGACGGACTACGGAAAGCAAAAACCAGAGTTTAAGAATGAAATGAGATCAGAACTCGGAGATTTGTTCTATTCAATTATCACGATCGCGAACACATTTCAGATCGATCTTGATGAAGCGCTTGAGGAGGTCCTCATAAAATATGAACGCCGATTGAAGCGCGGAGGCGCCGGATCGGAGCACGATTAAGGTGTCTTTTGTCGCCGGAATCCCCGGCGTTTTTATTGACTCCGAATCGATTCGAGAATATGGTGAAAACAGAATCTTACAAGGAGGTATGACATATGGATAAAAAAGCATTAAAAGCCGGATTTTCGCTCCAATATTCTACAAAACCCAACGATAGGATTCTCACCATTGGAAATACAATTACGTTTCTTGGTTTTGTCTGCATCGTATTGTCGGCGATCAATCTGCACCGCGGTAATTCTCTCGGAGCGTTTTTATTTTTTCTCGCGGTTATCGCATCAGATTTTCTGGATGGATTTTCGGCCCGCTACATAGAAACAAAGTGGCCAGGATATGGGGTTTCTAAGGTCGGTGAAATCTTAGATCCGTTGAGAGACAAGGGTATTATCGTTGTTCTCTTTTTTCTGAACATCTGGATGGCGGTCGCGGTGGTATTTTTCGAATCTATCGAAATCGTTGCCGCGGCACGCGTGCGAAAAAAGGCGGGAAAACACCTTATTGCGGTTGAAAGCAAGGCAATCACCGCCGTGCAATTCGTTCTCGTGGGAGTTTTCTTTTTTCTTCCGAAAGATTCTTTCGAAGAAATGCTTTTCGCGTGTCTTATTGCGGTGGCATCACTTCTGCGATTTTTTGCATATCTGAGATTGTTGTACAAATAAAGAATGTAAAATCATTAAAAAAATAACAGGACTCTTTTGAAGTCCTGTTTTTTAATGAAAAAATTTTGTTTATATTACTGCTTTGCTCCGTCAGGCCAATCATCGTTTTCTGATGCTTTCTTTCCTTTTCTGGGAATACTCTTGAAGATATTCTTCATTTCTTCCCTGGTAAGCTCATGTTGTTTTGTAACTTCTTCTTTTACCGAAACAACATTTTTATCGATCGACGAAAGACTTTTGTTAACATTACCAAAACCGGTGTTGATATTATCATTGATAACTTCCTGCCACCCCTTCACTTCCTGCAAATCAGAACGAATACCTTTCAATTCAGCATTAGTTTGTTTCTGCTGTTCTACAACCTCACCGATTTTTTCGGAAAGTTTTCCAGTCGCGGCAGCATTCGTGTGTTGGTATTCTTTCAGATTTGTTTCCGCATTTTCTGTGCGCTGTTTTTCTTCTTTCAAACGGGATTCGTAGGTCGCCTTTTGCTGGGCCTGTTGATCTGTTTGAAACCGCACATCGACTGATGGGGATTTTACCATTCCAGTAACAATTCCGTTTTCATCGGTGAATGTTATAACGGGTTTATCACTCTTCAGTGCTGTAAAGAGAAGCGCCGTTAATGCAACAGCAAGTAGAATTCCCAATACCCAGGGAATCCAGTTGTTGCGATTTTGGTTATTTTGTGTGTTTGCGGTCTGTCCATTGTTTTCAGCCATTTTGTCATCTCCATTATGTTAAAAGTTAATTTAAGTTATTTAATATTAACGCTGAGTATATTCTAGCATAATATATAGAAAAAGTCAATAAATGGGGGTTTACGGCGGAACAGCCTTCATTTACACTGATTTTGCGTGCTTTGGAAGGTTGGCAGAGTGGTCGAATGCGCCGCACTTGAAATGCGGTATGCCGAAAGGCATCGGAGGTTCGAATCCTCCACCTTCCGCAAAAAAATAACGCATTTATGCGTTATTTTTGCATGCGGATGTGGGAGCGAGATAACTGCTTGTCTCGCGTTCGGATTCGAACGCCGGAGCATGAGCAATTCAGAAGAATTGCACGCGAGGCGGTGGCTAGACAAATTATTCGCGACGGCGAATAATTTAGTCGAAGCCGAATCCTCCTGTAGTTTTTAAATTGTGCGGTGCTAAGACCGAAATGTTTCGACGGAAACATTTTAAGTCGAGGAAGAATCTTCAAAGAATTTTAATCAGGCTCTGTTTTTATTTGGCTCTCTGTTTGAAGGGGATATATAAATAGTGTTAAATAAAGTAATATCACATGCTTAATCTGCTTTTTCTTCTCGCGTCGCTTTTTTTGGTATTCAAAAGCTCGGATTTTGCGATCCGGTACGCATCAAATCTGGCGTATACGTTGAAACTGCCGAAATACGTTATCGGTTTCATTGTTGTTGCGGTCATATCGATATTGCCGGAAACATTCATCTCGATCAATGCTGCCGTTCGAGGCATTCCTTCGTTCGGTCTCGGCACGCTTTTCGGATCGAATGTCGCGGATCTTACACTTGTGCTTGCGGTGGTCGTCTTCTCGGTCGCCCGAGGGCTGAAAGTGGAAAGTAAGATTTTGGAAGAGAACAGATGGTATCCGTTCTTTCTCGCGCTTCCCATCCTTGTCGGTTTCGACGGGTACTATTCGCGCGTGGAAGGACTTTTTCTTATCGCGGCAGGTATTTTCTTTTTCTACCTCACGTTCAGAAAAAATCATCACGATGTACCGGTGGAGGAACACAAAGAGCACTATGCGTATAAAAACCTTCTCTTTCTCGCCTGCAGTATGGGAGGATTGCTTCTCGGGTCCCATCTGACCGTAAAATTCGGAGTTGCGTTTGCGGAGGCATTGGCAATCAACCCCGTACTCATCGGTATGTTTTTTGTCGGGCTTGGTACGACGCTCCCGGAATTGTTTTTTTCACTGAAGGCGGTGCGCCACGAAGGAGACGGACTTGCGTTGGGAGACGTGCTAGGAACGGTCATTTCCGATGCGACGATCGCCGTCGGAGTGCTTGCGCTTATCAATCCCTTTTCTTTTCCGCAAAAGATCGTGTATATCACGGCAACATTCATGGTGGCGGCGGCAATCCTTCTTTTTTCTTTTATGCGTTCGGGGAGGATCATCACGAAAAAAGAGGGCCTTCTTCTCCTCCTTTTTTACGCGATGTTTGTCCTCGTCGAATACACGATAAATGGATAGTGTTTGTTGTGTTGCACGTCGCTTTTTTTGATATAATTACAAACAATAACCCATGAAACTCAGACGAAACGAATGGTTTGTGTGCGCTCTTATACTCACCCTGTTTATTTTTGGGGTGTGCGTGTATCCCGCGATGCCGGAACGCATCGCGTCGCATTGGAACACCGAAGGAGCGGTAGATGGATATATGCCGAGATTCTGGGGGACGTTTTTCATGCCGATTCTCGCGCTCATACTCGGCATCGTATTTTTTGTGATACCCAGAGTTGATCCGAAAAAAGAGAACATCGAAAAATTCAGAGCGTATTTCGATGAGTTTATTCTCGTACTCTTTCTTTTCTTCTCGTATATTTATTGGCTGACCATTGCGTGGAATTTCGGGTGGACATTCAATCTCACTCTTTTTATGATTCCCGCACTCAGTATTCTTTTTATGCTCATGGGGCGCCTCGTATCCCATGCGGAACCGAATTGGACGATAGGCATCAGGACCCCGTGGACCATTTCAAGTCCGAGCGTGTGGGAAAAAACACATCGCGTTGCGGGGAAATTCTTTGTGTTGTCCGGAGTGATTGCGCTTCTTGGTATGGCGTTTCCGGGAATCGCTTTCTGGTTCGTGATCGTTCCCATACTTCTAACCGCGTTCGGAAGCGCGTGGTATTCGTACATTCTTTTCAAAAAAGAAACTCTTGGAAAGTAAGTTGACACGCGGGGAGTCGCGTGTTATTTTTTGTGTAGATTTTTCAAATAAGCGAAAGGATATGCCATGGAAGAATTGTTTGGCGACATCGTTTTTGATGCAGAGCGCGTGCTCGTTGCGGAAAAACTTAACCTCAAAGAGATTAAGAAGTTATTCACAAAGATTGAGAAGATCGCGGCGGAAAAAAAAGAAGAGGTTGGTGATTTTTTTGCACGACTTTCGAGTAGATTCAAAAAGAAGATAAATCTCGACGAGTTCTTTCTTCCGATCTGGATCGATCTGGATGAAGTGAAAGCTTCCGGTCGCACACAGAAGGAGCGTTCCATTATTCAAAAAAGAATAAAGAATATTCTCGAGGGAATCCGTGAAGAGGCCCAACTGGAACACGGGATCATTATTGCCGACGATTTCCGACGGATGTCGAGAATTCTATAAACCATATTATTTCAAAACAGAACACCATCATTGCCGATGGTGTTTTTATTGGTAGTCCCAAAGGGAAATCGCTTTCAACTTCATACTTCCAAGGAGAAATCGCCTACACGTTCCTCCTCGCCGTCGCTCGTCGGACACGCAGGCCGCCGCTCGCCATGCATCGTGCTCGATGCGTATGGCTCCGCGCTTCGATTCTCCAAAACAGCGCACTCAAGTGCGCTGTTTTATTATGACTACTTTGTAGTCCCAAGGAGAATCGAACTCCTATTACCGCCGTGAAAGGGCGGTGTCCTAACCGTTAGACGATGGGACCATCGAACTTTTCCATTATTCCATACTTTTTGGAAAATGGAAGGTTTTCCAAGTTGTGAACTGTTGATATAATGAGAATCATCATGCCAAAGAAAAAAACCGAACCACAGGAAGAGAAAAAACCGAAGACGGTACGACGGAGCAAAAAACAGGAGAGTGAAGAGAAGAAAGAATTCGCTTCCGAAGAAACGAAAAAAATAGAGCCGCTTTCGTGGCGTGCGGCGGAATACGAACGGGTACAAAAGCCCGCATCGTGGTATACCTTGATCGGTGGCGGCGCGATCGTTGTTGCTATTATCGCGTTTTGGAGCGGAAATTTGTTTTTTGGGATATTTATTTTGTGTGCCGCGGGACTTCTTATGTTCCTTTCCGGGCGCCATCCGCAGATACTCGAGTTTGAAATATCCGATGCCGGTGTTGAGATAAAAGACAAAATGAAATTACCCTTCGAATCTCTCCGTGATTTTTCGATCCGTTCCCGGCAATATTCGCTCGATGAACTTATTTTAAGAAAAAAGACGAATATCAATCCGTATGTCCGCATCCCCATCGACAGCGCGCTTGCGGAAAAAGCGAGGGTGCTATTGCGTGGTAAAATTTCTGAAGTAGAATATGAGGAGTCAATTATAGACCTTTTATCGGACCGTTTCGGGCTATAATTGCGGGTAAAACGACGCCCTCGTCGTTCAATGGATAGGACGCGAGATTGCGGATCTCGTAACAGAGGTTCGACTCCTCTCGAGGGCACAAAACGGATATACGACAAGGTCGTATAAGCGAGACACTTGTGTGTCTCGCGTTCCGTTTTGTGCACCGGAGCCAGTGCATATCAGCAGATATGCACGCGAGGTCGGGGCGTAAAATGAGAATACAACTGCTTGTATTCGAATAGCGGAGACGGGCGAGCGTTATGCAAATCTTTGCATCGCGAAGCCCAGAGCAAGGGTGCCTAGCCTAAAATTTTTTGACGAAAAAATTTTAAGGCGAAGGCGACTCTATCACAATGATAATTAAAGGCAAATCACATAGAAGCGTAGTATCATATAAACAATGAAAGAGATTGTTATCGGAACAACAAATGAGGCGAAGGTGGCGCAAATCCGCGGAGCACTTGCGCCGATGGGTGTAACAGTAATGGGAATCGGAAAGGAAGTAACCCTTCCGCGCATTGAAGAGGATGGAAAAACGGCGCTCGAGAACGCGAGAAAAAAAGCGACCGCGTATGCGAAGGCGCTCAACACAACCGTTCTCTCAATGGACAATGCTTTGTATTTCGACGAACTTTCCTCGGAAGAGCAGCCGGGGTTGAATGTGCGCCGTATTCCGTCGAGCTCCGAAAGACCGAGCGACGATGAGGTGCTTCGATATTATTCCACGCTTGTAAAAAGATTCGGTGAAAGAACAACGGGACGATGGGAATTCGGGATATGTGTCGCGACTCCGGACGGGGAATATAAAGAAACGACAATTTTGTCGCCGCGTATTTTTACAAGCGCGCCGAGCGCCGTACTGGTGCCCGGATACCCTCTCGAATCGATACAGATCGATCCGGAAACAGGAAGCTATATTTCAGAAATGAGCCAGGAAGAACAGGATCGTTTTTGGCAACGCGCGATAGGAAAGCCGCTTCAGGAATTTGTAGAGAATATCGAATTATAGATTTTTTAAGGGAGAATATACTCCCAGCCGGGTTGCCAAGATTTTGTTTTTCGCCAATCTTCCTTGAACGCCTCTTCCCATGTTTTGTTTTTCAACAAAACGTCGAGTGCAAGTTGGGGCGCTTTATGCGCGACGATCGCCACGCGTTTTCCAACACAGTTTTTCTTCACCGACTCAAGGAAATCGGCGATTCTTCTTTTTACATCCTCATAACTTTCGCCATCGGGAAATGGTTCCGTGGTGTGCGCTTCCTGCACGGGTTCAACCGTTGCAGAAGGCTTTCCGTTCATTGTTCCGTAACTGCACTCCCGCAATCGTGCATCGGCGATTATCGGCGCCATGTCTTCAAAAGCGAACCGTGCGGAATCTTTTGCGCGCTTCAAGTCCGAACAAAAAATCACATCAAATTTTTTTTCGCCGATTTGTTTTTTGAGTTCGATGGATTGCTGTATGCCCCGCTCGGAAAGTTCCGCATCCGACCATCCCGACGATATTCCGTTTTCGTTATCGGTCGTTGTTCCATGCACAAAATAGGTGATTGCGATCGACATAGATTATTCAATAGTTAGGCGACAGACATTAAATCCATCTTTGCTTTTACAACCAACCCCACACTCGTAGTCACCGCGCTCTAAATTAGGATCGCCTTTTGCGGCTGCAAAATCTTCTACCCAATCACGACAAGCCTGAATTGAACCCATATCCATTTGGCTTTCCCACTCGATAAGATTATTGACGTCGGGATAATAAAAGGCATCAACCTTCTCCCATGGAGCGTTACTATCTGCCCAAAAAATACCCGCCAAAAATTTAGGAGCAGCAGAAAGCATCCAAACGACGAGCACTATTCCTAAGATCCATTTAATAGCTGTTTTCATACGGCTTCGACTAAATTATTCGCCGTCGCAAATGATTTGTCTAGGTATCGCCATATGTGAAAATCACGGAAGGATTCGTCCTCGCCTCTTGGTCGTGCCGTCGCACCCCATCGGGCTGGACACCGCCTCCTTCGTTTTGTCTGCTGACAAAACTTCAGTCCGGCGTTCGAATCCTTCTCGCAAATAAAGACTTTTATTTGCTCGCCTCCTTATGAAAAAAGACGACATTGGAATGCCGTCTTTTCTTTGCGGTGTGTATTGGACGAAGTTCGAATGTATTTCGGACAAAATCCGCAGGATTTTGACGAATGACACTTGCGCCTCGGCCGCGCTCGACAAGCTCGCGCGGGGCAAAACCCAAAAATTTCCTACCATTTTTATTTGCGGCTCCCCCCACACCCCCCGCCGCGAAGCGGAAAATTTGAAAGGAAGGAAATTTTTGGTTTTGCTGCCGCCGCTTCACTCCTCCAAAAAGGCTTATAAGTCATATTAGCATTTTTGCCAGTTTTACGCCCGCCTTTTCTCCGTCGTTTGCGTCGGCCCGAGGCGCTCCCATCCCCGCGTTTGGTG
>JAJZPU010000041.1 GCA_021811055.1 bacterium | reverse complement strand
AATGGGAATTTCAGAAATAACTGAGGTGCTATTTGGCCAACCAGGAGAAAACGATCCACTCGAAGTGTATGTGTACAATATTTCAGACATTTCATCACCGTGCTTCTTTTTTATGTTCTTACTATATTTTACAAACAATATATGCTTAGTGTCAAGTATTTTATTCTTTCAAAACGCGGAAAAATCCTCTAAAATATGCGTATATAAATATTTATGAGAACCACGAAAGAAATACGGGAGTTATATTTGAAATTCTTCGAATCGAAGGGACACACCGTTATTCCCTCCGCATCGCTGATTCCGGAAAACGATCCGACGGTGCTTTTTACGACTGCCGGCATGCATCCGCTCGTTCCGTATCTTTTGGGAGAAGCGCATCCCGGAGGAAAGAGGCTTGCCTCATGCCAAAAATGCATTCGCACGATAGACATCGATGAAGTGGGAGACGCGACACATCTTACTTTTTTTGAAATGCTCGGAAACTGGTCTCTGGGAGACTACTTCAAAAAAGACGCCATCGAGATGAGTTGGGAATTCCTGACTTCCGAAAAATGGCTCAATCTGAATAAAAAACTTATCGCGGTATCGGTTTTCAAAGGAGATGACGACGCGCCGTTCGACGAGGAGGCGTTTTCCATCTGGAGATCGCTCGGGGTTCCCGAGGCGCGGATCGCGAAACTTCCAAAGAAAAACAACTGGTGGGGACCCGCGGGAGAGACGGGACCCTGCGGCCCCGACACGGAAATGTTTTATTGGACGGGAAATCCGGATAAGGTTCCCGATTCATTCAACGACGACAATGTGCTCTGGGTCGAGATTTGGAACGATGTCTTCATGCAGTACAACAAAACGAAAGAAGGAACGTATGTGCCCTTGAAACAGAAAAATGTTGATACAGGTATGGGACTTGAACGTACGGTAATGGTTCTGAATGGAAAAAAATCAGTTTTTGAAATCGACGAGTTTGTAAAAATTATAAGTGCTATTCTTTCATCCGCGGGTCAAATTCATGAAATAAGTGAAACCGAAGGGATTCCAACGTTTGTATATCCAAGGGGTCCTCTAGGAAAAAATATAACCGAAGAGGAGTCAACAAAAGCGGTAAGAGTTATCGCCGATCATCTTCGTGCGGCAACTTTTATTTTGGGAGATGAAAAAGGTATAACGCCCTCAAATGTTGGACAAGGATATGTGCTCCGTCGTCTTATTCGTAGGACAATAAGATACGGAAAATTAATTGGAATAAATATGAAGTTTACGACTCATGTAGGTAGAAAAATAATTGAAACATATCAGAATCAGTATCCCGAATTGAAAAAAAATGAGAGCAAAATCCTGGATGAATTAGAAAAAGAAGAAGAAAAATTCGCAGTAGCGCTTGAACAGGGTATAAAAGAATTTGAAAAAAATACGCAAAAAAAAGACAGACCTCTTTTAGCTCCACATGGAGGGGGGAGACTAGCCCCGCACGTGATAACAGGTATTGAAGCTTTTAATCTTTATCAAACATATGGTTTTCCAAAAGAGTTGATACAAGAACTCTGTAAAGAACGAGATATTGTATTTGATGAAAATGGATTTGATGAGGAATTCAAAAAACATCAGGAGCTTTCGCGTACCGCGTCCGCGGGAGCGTTCAAGGGAGGACTTGCCGACCATTCGGATGAGGTTGTGAAGTATCACACCGCAACACACCTGCTTCACAAAGCGCTTCGTGAAACGCTTGGCGATCACGTGGAACAGAAAGGAAGCAATCTGACCGCGGAACGGCTCCGCTTCGATTTCTCACATCTCCAGAAAATGACTCCGGAGGAACTGAAGAAAGTGGAAGATCGGGTGAATGAAATCATAAAAAAAGATCTTCCGGTACATTTCGAGATGCTTTCCGTCGAGGAGGCGAAGAAGCGGGGAGCAATAGGACTTTTCGAGGAAAAATACAAAGGGCTCGGAGAAAAGGTGAAAGTGTATTTCATCGGCAATTATTCGGCGGAGATCTGCGGCGGGCCGCACGTGGAACATACGGGGCAGATCGGATCATTCAAAATCGCGAAAGAAGAGGCGGTGGCGGCAGGCATACGGCGGATAAAAGCGGTCAGGGCATAACCCGTGGTATACTAAAAAATAATGCAGAAGATTATAAATTTTATACGAAATCTTCCTTCGTTTTTCCGCCGTGAAAAACACTGCATCCTCATAGAAGAGGAGAAAGGATCAATATATATCACCGAGGCGCGCATATCGGAAACGGAAAAAACCATCAGGATCACGAACAGAGTGCGCGGAGAATCTCTCGAAGAATTTACACGACCGCTCTTCAAGGCGGATTATCTCGTGCTCGCAACGTATGAAAAAAACGCGACAACCGTTCAGAACACCGTGCATTTGTTCCGTAACGATCCGGAGAAAAAAATGACGGAGGGAGAATTCGAACAGCTCATTTCCCGCGGACTCTGGGAATACATGAACGGATACAGAGGGTTTTCCGCGAAAAAAATGGAATCGAACGAAACGGATACGGTGCTTTTCGACATCACCGTGGCGGAACTCTCAATAGACGGGCACATCGTGGTGAGTCCCGTGGGCATTACGGGAAAGAACCTTTCCATTCGTCTGCGCGGCACGTTTCTCACAAGAAAAAAGATCGAGGAGATACGAATACTGGAACAGTGGGCGAACGCCGTCATTCCGGTCGAGGCAAACGGAATTCTTTCCGTATTCCTCGCGGGAGAAAAGGATACGGCGCTCTTTTGCGGAGAGAAACGAACATCGGCATTTCATGCCCGAAAGGATCGCACGCTGTATGCGGGCGATATGCAATGGTCATTGGAGCAGATTCTTGAAGAAATCCGCGGCGAACTTCTGGTGGATGAGGACACCGCGCACGATATTTTCGAAACATTTTCGACGGAAAAAATGTCTCCGGCATTTTCGAATTTCATCGAACGGATATTCTCCAAAAATATAAAAACATTTCTCGCATCCATCAATGAGGCCGCGAAAAAACAGGGAAGGGCGAACGCGCCGACCATTCATCTTATTTTTTCGACGCTCATGCCTCCCGAGGAGCGCTGGCTTAAGAATGCGGGGAGGTTTAAAATTAATTCATTGGAAGAGAAATTCGGGAACGCGGGATTCAAAAGCATTGATCCGAAGGAACGGGCTGAGGAATTTCGGACGTATGTACTTGTCGCGTGTCCGATGCTTTTCTCCAAAAATGACGCGGCGAATAAACTTCTGTTGCATCGCGCAAAGTGGCTTATCGATCCCGCACATAAAAATATATGAATCCCGTTAGAAACCGCGATCACGGAAATATAAAAAAATGCAACACAGACAATTATCAGTCGAAGCAATCAATAACAATGCAGACCGCCAAATCGCGATCTGTTTCTAAACGGGATGAAAACAGAAAAAAAATTCTTTCTTGACGCCATAGACGGTCTCGATACCGCAAAGGAATGCATCCTCGCCGATTCCGAAGAATCGCTCGTCATATTAAACATTCCGAAAGATTCGGTGCTTGTCACCGCCGCACAAAATTTCAGAGAACTGAAGAAGATCGCCGTAAAAGAAAACAAGGAACTTGTCATTGAGTCTTCCGACGGAGAAATACTCGAACTCGCTTCGCTTTCGGGCATCCGCGTCATAAATACCTCGTATCATCCGCGGGAACGCGCGGTTTCCGACATACTTCCCAGAACGCAAAAAACACGCACCATATCGGAGAAAACAAAGGAAAGGGAGAAAGAAATCCCCGTGGTGACCGAAATGTACGCGCCGGAAGAAAGAAAGAAGCCGGATGTATCGATCATTTTCGAAAGAAAGGAAAATGAGGAAAAGAGAAAGGAGAAGAAAGGAAAGATATTTATATTCAGGAAAAAAAAGAAAGAGATGAGAGAAGTGGCTGAGGAAGAGGAGGTGGGGGAAGAGAGGAAAGAAAAACGAGGAGGAAAACGCGGCCGCATTGTTCTTCTTGCCATAGTCCTGCTTCTTGTTCTCGGCGCGTGGGGAGCTTCCGTATTTCTTCCCCGGGCAAACGTGACGCTTGTGATGAAAAAAGCATCGGTACCTTTCGAGGACACGCTTGTCATAACGACAAAAATAACATCTCCCGACATATCCAACAAAGAGAGAACCTCTGTTCCGGGAGAGTTGCTTTCGGCGAAAAAGAATATGCTGCTTGAATTCGACGCCGAAGCAAGAGAAAACGTATCGTACAAGGCAAAAGGCATTCTTACCGTTTCGAACGCATATAGCGCATCACCGCAAACACTCGTCGCCACAACGCGCTTTGAATCACCCGACGGAAAAATATTCCGTCTTGATGAGAAAACCGTTGTTCCAGGAGCGAAAATATCGGGAGGAAAAACAACACCGTCGTCGGTTGATGTGAAAGTAACCGCGGATGCGCCGGGCGCGGAATGGAATGTGGCACCCGCAAAGGACTGGAAGATCCCCGGATTCAAAGGAACGCCGCGATATGACACGTTTACCGCGGAAAATACAAAGGCAATGAGCGGGGGATTCGTCGGTGAAATGCCCGTCGTCTCCGAAACGCAAAAGCAGTCTGCGGCGGAAGACGCCGGAAAATCCCTGAAAGACGTCCTGAACGGAGAAATGTTCGTTCTTATGTCCGATACGTTCAAACTCCTTCCCGGAGGGGAAAATTTTGAGATAACGAAGAACGAATATCAGGAAGTGAAAAACAATCCGAACAAACTCGGGGTGTTTGTTGAAGGAGAAATGAAACGAATCGTATTCAAAGAAGATACGGTGAAGAATGCCCTGTTCCAAAAATATGGAAAATCATATATCGCCGAAGGATACACCATTGCGCAACCATTCGACATTGCTTATGGGACGTCATCGCTCGATTTTGCGAACAAAACACTCACCGTTCCCATACACGGAACCATCACCTACACATTCGGAACGGACAAGGACACTCTCATAAATGAATTCAAGGGTAAGGATGAAGCGGAGCTTAAGAGGATAATTTTCTCGCTTCCGGGGATCGAAAACGCGACAATATCACTCTGGCCATTCTGGGTCACAAGTGTTCCGAAGAACGAAAAAAGTATCCACGTGGAAGTTCAATAAGAAAAGATGGAAATTTGTCAGCGGTTGATGAACACGATATAATGTAAAAAATGAATTTTTGGAATAAAAAAACAACATTCGGATACGCGGCCGCGGCAGTTCTTGTCGTGGGGTGTCTTGCGTTTTTTGCGGGAATACATCGTGGCGCCACCTCGAAAAGAATGGAGAGCATCCCCGTCGCGAATGCGCAGGTGCAAAATCTTCCGAACGCCGACTTTTCACTTTTTTGGGACGCGATAGCGGTTATCAAGGAAAAATATTTCGATGCCGGAAAAGTTACCGATGAACAGCTTTTATACGGAGCCATACAGGGAGCATTCGAATCGCTTGACGATCCGTATTCCGGATTTTTCGAGCCGAGCGATGCGAAGAAATTCCATGAAGACCTGAGCGGCAGTTTCGGCGGTATCGGTGCGGAAATAGGCATTCGTAACGAACAGATAGTTGTTATTGCCCCGTTGAAAGACAATCCGGCGGAGAAAGTCGGTATTATGGCGGGAGACAAGATACTCGAGATAAACGGCACTTCCACTACGGGACTTCTTGTGGAAGACGCGGTGAAGCTTATTCGCGGAGAACCGGGAACAACGGTGACGCTCCTTATCATGCGCGAAGGATGGAGTGAGGCGAGAGAATTTCCGATACAACGCGCCATTATCACCGTTCCGACGCTTGAGTGGGAAATGAAAACGGGAAATATTGCCTATATGAAACTGAACAATTTCAACGCGAATGTTCCGGATCTTTTCTATCAAAGCGCGTTGCCGATGCTCATGAAAAAACCGAATGGTATCATATTGGATCTCCGGAATAATCCGGGAGGATTTCTTGATGTGTCGGTGCGTGTCGCGGGATGGTTCCTCGATCGCGGCGATATTGTGGTGCGGGAACGCTTCAATAATTCCGAAGAAGACAGATACTACGCGAACGGAAACGCATCACTTGCACATATTCCGCTTGTTGTTCTTGTGAACGAAGGTTCGGCATCCGCCTCCGAAATCGTTGCCGGCGCGCTTCGCGACAACAGGGGAGTGACACTCGTCGGTCAGAAAACTTTCGGGAAGGGGACGGTGCAGGAAGTGAAGGATATGGCGAACGGTTCGTCGGTGAAAATTTCCATAGCGGAATGGCTTACGCCGAACGGAGATTCGATAAACAAAAAGGGATTGAAACCTGATTATGAGGCAAAGATCACGGAAGACGATCTGAAAAATAAAAAAGATCCCCAACTTGAAAAAGCAATCGAGGTCATGAAGGAGCAGATCAATCTCCACTTCTAATTCGGAAAATGAAAGTCATATTCATAAAGGATGTGCGCGGTGTCGGAAAAAAAGGGGAACTGAAGGAAGTTTCCGACGGATATGCCGCAAATTTTCTTATCCCGAAAAATCTCGCGAAGCAGGCACTTGTTGCCGATATGCATGCGCGCGCGCAAAAAGAGAAAGACGAGGCGGCGCATAAAAAGAGTCTGAGGGAAAAAGCGGAAGTGACCGCCGAAGCGCTTCGGGGAAAGACGATAACATTCTCCGTACGAACAGGGGAAAAGGGAGAACTTTTTGGATCGATCGGAATACAGAACATAAAAGACAAGCTGCGGGAAGAGGGATATGTTGCAACTCCGCTTCTCGAGAAGAACATAAAGGAAACCGGAAAAAAAGAGGTTTCCGTCGATTGCGGAGAGGGAATCCTCTCGAGTATATTTGTGGAGATAATGCCCGAATAACAAACCCCGCCAGTCTATAGACTGGCGGGATTGTTGTTTAGGTTACACAACGACGCTCACTACTTTTACCATCCGTTTCGTTCCGTCGTATTTCACTTTCTTTTTTGTCGTAAATTTCACAAGTCCTTTTT
>JAJZPU010000040.1 GCA_021811055.1 bacterium | reverse complement strand
ATCGAGAACACAACGGAAATTATCGAAGAGCAGAATGATGAAGAAACGGACACAACGAACGATATATCCGAAGAGGGGATGGAAAATGAAGAAAACAAGGAGGTGATAAAAGAAAAGGATAAACCTATAGAGAAGAAAGAGGTTGTGATGGAAGAAAATGTAGCACCAAAAGTTTGTGTATATAACCAAAATAAGATATCGAACAATAAAAAAATAATTTTGAATGAGGTGGCGTGGATGGGAACAACGAAGGGATATTCAAAAGAATGGTTTGAGTTGAAGAATATTTCTCCGGATATCGTGTCGCTTGCGGGGTGGCGGGTGGTAAGTGTTGATAACGAGATAAGGGTTTTTCTTCCCGACGGAGTAACTATGGCACCGGGATCGCTCGCGCTCTTTGAGCGTACGGGGGATGATGTGGTGGAAGAAATAACTGCCGATGGAATATACTCGGGGAATCTTTCAAACGACGGAACAAAGGAAACAGAAGGATTGCGGGTGTTTGATGCATCGTGTGTTGTTCATGACGAAGCGCTCGCGGTGCCGTGGTGGCCGGCGGGTGATAACAAGGAAAAACGCACAATGGAACGGAATACAGACACTGTCGGATGGCATACCTCAAGCATGGTGGGTGGAACTCCTAGAAAAGAAAACTCTTCCGCCTATATACCCGTAACTTCTGGCGGAGGGACAACAGTGTCCACACCGCGAACATATCGGGTAAAAATAAATGAGATCATGTATGATGCTCCGGAAAGTGATGAGGGAAAAGAATGGGTTGAGATAAAGAACGAAGATGCGGATGTTGTTGATATGAGCGGATGGAAATTATACGAGAGTGGCACCGATCATTCGTTGTCGCTTGTGCGCGGCAGCGGCATGCTCGCTTCGGGAGAATATGCGGTGATTGCCGATGATGCCGCTGTGTTTTTGTTAGAAAACCCGTTGTTTTCGGGAACGCTTTTCGATAGCGCATTCGCGCTTTCGAATAATGGAGAAACTGTTGCGATAAAAAACGGAACATTGGTGATAGATACGCTATCTTATACATCGTCGACCGGTGCGCACGGTGACGGAAGATCACTCCAAAAGATCGATGATATATGGCGCGCGGCGCCAGGGACGCCGGGACGCGTGAATATTCTTCCGAATGAACCTCCTGTAGTTGATTTTTCGATGACGCCGTCGGAACCGGTCGCGGGAAGTTTTGTATATTTTGATTCGCTTTCTTCGGATCCCGACGGAATGATCGTGGATCTTGAGTGGAAATTCGGAGATGGAATGACTGCTAGTGGTGCATCAAGTTCGGCAACACACATGTATGCACAAGATGGATTTTTTGAGGTGATACTCTCTGCGATAGACGACGATGGCGCGCTTGCGTCTTCGTCGCGCGTACTCTATGTTGCGTCATCGTCCGCGACTACATCACCGGCGACGCACGTTGTTATAAGTGAGATCTTATTTAATGGAAGCGGCGATGATACAGGAAAGGAGTTTGTGGAGTTATATAACCCGACTGATACGGAAATTGACGTGAACGGGTGGTCGCTTGAATATTTTGTTGGAAACGCAACAACAGGAATTCCGATCGCGACGATGGGAATATCGGGAGATGGTATAACACACATTCCAGCAAAAAGTTTTTTTCTTGTCGGACTGAATAATTATGATCCGGCGAATTTCAATGGACGCACCGCAGACATCGTTCGTTCGAGAAGTCTTCCTGGCGGTACCGATCGTATTTCTGTGACGCTTTTTGACCATTTGGAAAATGAAGTGGATAGAGTGCGGTATACCAGTGAGTCGATTGTGAACGAGGGACAGAGTATTGAAAGAAAAACAGTAGTGCAAAATATGTGCACTGTTGCGCGTGGAGATCAGGAATATCTAGGAAACACCTGTGATCGTGGAAGTGACGGTGATTTCGAATCGAGGGATACGCCAACGCCTCAGAATTCGCAGAATCTTCCCGAGCCGCGGAACAAACCATCGTCTCCAGCGGTAATTTCCGGTGTTGCATCGATTGGATCGTTCACAAAAAATACAATGAAAATTTCGTTTGCGTGGACTATGGCAACATCATCCGATCCTATGGGCGAGGTGAGATATTCGATCAGTGATGTAAGTGATGCCACCCGAATTGTGGAAATCGCGTACACTACATCAACAGACGCGGAGGTAGCGGTAAATGAAGTAGGACGAAACTATCAGTTTGAAATATACGCTGAAGACGCTGAAGGGTATCAATCAGACAAAACATCGTTTGTTGTTTTTATTCCGAGTTTTCTCAGTTCGTTATATGTATATCCCGACACAAGAAACGCGGACGGAGGCTATCTTATCGATATGTATTGGGAAGAATTTCCGTTTATCGCACAAAACAAAGGAGGAAATGGATGGCAGGCGGTCGTATTTTATAAAAATATGGACGCGAATAAAAATAATGGTATGCTTTCTGCGAATGAGGGATATACGGTGCCGACACGGAATGGAATTATACAAACACAATACGAATCATGCGCAACGGATACGGTGGGAGGGTATGAGGATATTTTTATCATTCCCCTTGAGAGTGGGCGTTGTTCTTCGCAGGGAGGAGGATTATTCCCGCGCGCATTTAATTGGAGTCGTCTCGAAGACAATCACGCGATTATAAAAACATCGACACTTGCACTCGGAGATTATATAGCGGTTGGATACTACGACATGAATGCATTCGGACATTTTGAGCTATCAGCCGTAGATACAGTGCAATGGCGTGTCCAAGGAGAAAGACCACAACAACACGCGCCAGAGCTTTCTGGAAATATACAAACATCATTTTCACAATCGGAATCAAAGCTTACGCTTACTCTTCCGCAAAAATTGGATCGCGACACCATCGATCGCGATGTGGTATATGAAATAAACTTTTCTCCACAGACAAACAGTGTGTTAGATGAAACGCTGTGGACTGCAACAACGACCGTGGGAGAATATATAAGGTCCGTTCTGCCGAATGACGCATTTTTGATCGGTGTACGAGCGCGCGACGATTTCGGAAATGTATCCGCAGTTGCAACGACAACGTGGGAATATCCGGCGACGCAATTTCCGATTTCACAAACAAACAGTGACGATTTCGGTATTTCATTCGGTTTTCTACAATCAAACTGGCAGGGACTAATCGGTGCAAGTTTTCAGAGTATAGTTCCCGAAATCGATATTTCTATAAATACCGTAGTACTGAAGGTAAAACAGTATGGATTCGACCGTTCGTATGCGGGGCGACCGCGACTGACATTTTTGGGAAGTGTGGGGACAAGCACACCCGATTTTTCTTCGGTCCTGGGAGAATCGCGCCTCGCCGATCTTTTGTGTAGGGACGACTCGTGCGCGAACGAAGAAAAAGTTTTTTCGTTTTCTCCCGCGCTCACGCTCCATGCGGGAGAAACATATTGGCTTGCGCTCGACGTTGAATATGGTGATCCTGCGGGATATGAATATCACACATGGAGGAACGCGACGCAGTCGGGGGGAATCGCGTACGGAAATGGAATAAGCGGGAACGGATATTATCGCGGACAGAATGCGGCGTGCGGCGACACAGTTCCCTGCAGTTTTTCCCCGTCTCCGAATTTCGACTGGTATGTAAAAATAGGAAAAATCGAGTAAAAAAACTATATCATTTTTCTGACGGTCGTCGGAAAAATGATATGGGCGCGGGAAGAGGGGAGAATTCCGTGGTATAATCAGTACATGACAAAAAAGGAGATTGGTATATTAATCGTACTTTCCATTTTCGTTGTGGGACTCATCGTGTTCGGAGTGATGACGCAAAACGAGCGGGAAAGAATGGTGAAGGACTTCGAAAAACTTGAAAGCGAAAAACCAGTGGGGGAGGTGACGTTGCCTCCGGAGGGGTCCGAATATGTGTCCGATGTGCCGAATAATATTGTGGAAACGACGCCGAACGCGCAGGCACCCGCGGCACCGGGATCGAGCGCGAAGCTTGGATTGTATGAGATCGAGATATCGAAGAATGGGTTTGTTCCCGGACAGCTCGTGGTGAAAAAAGGAGACGTGGTAGGATTGAAAATTACCGCAACTGACGCGAAATACGATTTTGTGATTCCGTATCTTGAATTGGGGATGGTCATTCAACGGGGAGAAACGAAACAGGGATCCTTTCGCGCGGACGCAACGGGCATCTTCTCCTTCGAATGTAAGGAATTTTGTCCGTCACAAGGAACCATTCGGGGAGCGATTGTGGTGAAGGAATAGGAATTGCGGAAGAGGTGTGTGGTATAATGTCATTCGTTCGGGTATAATTATAAAAATACAAAAACACATGAAGAAATTTTTTCATAGACGTGCTCACACTGCGGAGCAGGGAGAAGGGGCGACATACAATAACGGGAATTTTCTTCCGATAAGTATTCTTGTTGCGGCGGTGCTTATTGCCGGTGCGATGATATACAGCGCGGAGAAAAATTTCACGAGTAATTCGAATGGAGGAGGAACCAATGTGCAGGGACAGCAGCAAGGGCAACAGCAGGGACAGCAAGGGGGAACTTTCGCGAACATCAATCCAGTGACGAAAGATGACTATGTGCTGGGGAACAGGAAGGCGCCGATACTGATCGTCGAATATTCCGATCTCGAGTGTCCGTTCTGTAAAACATTCCATAACACCATGAAGAAAGTGTTGAGTGCATATGGAGATAGGGTGGCGTGGGTATATCGCAATGCGCCGCTTGTGGAGTTGCATTCAAAAGCAAAGAACGAAGCGGAGGCGCTTGAGTGTGCGGGAGATCTTGGAGGAAACGATAAATACTGGGCATTTATGGATCGAGTGATGGAGCTCACTCCCTCGAACAACGGACTCGATGCGGCAAAACTTCCCGAAATAGCGGAGTATGTCGGATTGAATAGATCGAAATTCGAATCATGCCTTACGAGTGGAAAGTTCTCGGAAAAAATAGACAAACAATTCGCGAATGTAATGCAGTCGGGATTCCGCGGCACGCCGTATTCGGTGATCGTGGTAAATGGCACGCCGGTGCAGGCATTGCCGGGAGCGTTGCCGTTCACGTTGAAGAACGATCCTTCGGGACAGAAGGGAGTGCAGGAAATTCTCGATGAGTTGTTGGGACAGCTTTAATCATTGTGGTCGGTGAGGTGATAATTTCACCGTGAAAAAACCCCGCCATTCCATGGAATGGCGGGGTTTTTGTTTTCTATCATTTTTCTGACGACCGTCGGGAAAATGATAGGTTTTGAGAAATTGGTTTTTGGGGAAATTTGGGAAATACAGAGGAAACACGAATGAGATGCGGAGGGAACGCGGAGGGAATATGGAGGAGATGTGATGGAGGCACAGAGGGAATGCGGAGGATGTGGAGAAGACGTGAGAGGGACGCAGGGGAGTTGGGGAAATACAGAAGAGTTTTTGAAAAGTCGTGCGTACAGATGAGGGTGATGCTGGGGAAACGGATATGAATATGTGAAAGAGCGCGAAATATAAAGAATTAGAGCGCTCTTTCTGCTATAATTAATGTACGATGCCTCGCATTAGAGACATTTTTAAGACAGGCGCTCTTTTCGCATTCGCGTTTTTATTTATTGCGGGGATTTTTATGCGTGTGCTTTCGGCGGACGCATTCATCGGTCCCGGCACGCAGTCGCCGGGAAGCGGCGGCGGATCGTTCAAACTCGATGCATCAGGGAGTATCGGATTCGGCACCGCGACTGCGGCACCATCAAGCACTTTCGACGACAACGGACAGGGATTCGGATATGTATTCACGGTTGCATCATCAACAAACCCCGGACTCGCGCTCCGCAATCTCGCTTCGGGAAATATGTATTTGTGGTCCGCGAGGAACACGGGAAACTTGCACCTCTATCGTGAATCCTCGATCCTTCCGGGAAAGGTGCTCATGGATATCACGCCGACAGGAAATGTCGGTATCAGTGTTTTCGGACCGACCGAACGGCTTGAAGTGGGGGGGAATGTGAAGGCGACCGCATTCGTCGGAAATGTTTCCGGAGAAATTTCCGCGGGGAATGTGACGAGTGATGTGTTCGGATCGCTCGGGCTTGGCGGCTCGTATGCGTTTCCAGCATCTTTGGGTGTCGCAACCTCGACGAAGACTGGATTGCCGCAAAGTTTATCCGTGTATGGAAATGCATATATTTCCGGAAATATAGGAGTTGGGACAGCGTCTCCAGTTTCGAAACTTGATGTGAGCAATGGTGCTTTAACGGTTGACTATGTTTATGGTCATACTGGTGCTGGACTGGTATTGAATGCGCCAGGAACTACGAGTGGGCTCACATATCAGTTTCAATATGCGGGTGCCACAAAAATAGCCGTAGACACGAGCGGCAACGTCGGCATCGGGACGACGGGACCGCTAGCAAAGCTCGACGTTCGCGGAACGGGGAATGTACTGAATATATCGAACACGACCGATCAGGATTTTAGAATAGATATTAGTGCGGTGGGTGCGGTTGATAAGCGCGCATTTCTCGACACCTCAACGGCAACAAACCTCGCTTTTGGTCTCGCGGGATCGGAGAAATTGAGAGTGACAAATACTGGCAACGTCGGTATTGCAACAACAACACCGACAACGGCAAAACTTGTTGTGGCGAGTTCGACGAGCGGTGCGGCGATTGATGTTGTTGGAGGAAGAATTATTAATGTGGGAACGCCTGTAGCGGCAAGCGACGCGACGACAAAAAGTTATGTTGACTCAGTCGTCGGTGGTTCGGGCGGCGTTGGTGCGGGAACATCGGGGCAGACACTCCGCCACAACGGCACAGGATGGGTAGCGAGTTCGCTCATCTATAATAACGATACAAATGTCGGCATCGGGACGACGGCGCCAGGGGCGAAGTTAAATATTTATGATGCAACCTCTGCGACTATTCGTATTGGTGGATCAACAAATATTGATATCGTGAACGACAATGGGGCTAATCAACGGATCGGATTTGGTGCAAATACATTTTATATAGGAAAAACCGGAAATTTACTCTCTTCTTTTATCACGGTGGATGGGACAAGTGTTAATACTCAACATCTGTATATACCAAGCGGCAACGTCGGTATTGGTTCAACTTCCCCCACAACAAAACTTGATGTTGTCGGTGGCGGTGCATTCACGCAACCAGTGACGGTGGGAACGCCAACCGCAACAGGACATGCCGCGACGAAGTCGTATGTGGACAGCAGTATCAATTCTGGAATAAGTGGTTCGACGAATTACATTCCGAAATTCACTGGAGCGAACACGATCGGGAACAGCGTCGTCACTCAGCAGACGGCGGGAA
>JAJZPU010000039.1 GCA_021811055.1 bacterium | reverse complement strand
GGTTACCCAAAACTCTTGTTCCCGGCACCATATTAAAAGATTTTAAAATCCTTGATCCGTGGTTTATTGGAAACGTTATATGTATCCCCTTCAGCGTACTTTCGGAGGGAATTCATAGGATAATAATAAGCAATCCGAAATTCCACTTTCACGCATTTAGAATTATTTCTCCCGAAAATCCAAACATCAATGGAAGATGTTTTGCAGTAAGGTGTGAATATGCAGAAGGAAAGATGGTGTAATCAAATTATTTTTTAAACCCGCATTTTTGCGGGATTTTTTTATATATCACTCTTAAAACTCCACAGACTCACATTCTATGCATAACGAGATTTAGCATATTTTGTTTATTTGGTTTATATTATAGGTAGTATATAAAAAGACATTTTAGTGAGGTTATTATGAAGGTATATTGCTATGATCTTTTCGGTCGCATTACTCTTTCTGGCGCGGAAATACGAATGGTTTCAGAAATCCGTCTTCGTAAATTTAGGAAAGTAAAACCGTACGATTTCGGAACATTATCGCCGGTGAAAGTTTTTGGAGAAATTCGAAATTTTAAAATACTGCATAATTGGTATGTGGGAATTGTGAAGCGTATTTCGAGAAAAAATCTTCCGAAAGAACTTCGAGAAGCAATTCTTTCTTCAAGTAATCACAAAGATTTTTACGCTTTCAAAATTATTTCCGAAAACAAAGAGATAAATGGAAAACTTTTTGCCGTTTCGAAATATTTTTCAAAAGGAAACGTTGTAGTAAGATTGTAAAATTTTATAACTAAAAACCCGCACCTCGCGGGTTTTATTTTTGATTTTGAAATTAGATATTGAAGGTTGTTTGAAAATTAAAAATTATGAATTAAAAATTGAAAAAGCCACCAATTGGTGGCTTTTTCATTAGTATCCCTCGAGTTTCTTTATCTTGTTATGGCTTCGTATTTTTTCGAGCGCCTTTGCCTCAATCTGACGAATGCGTTCACGGGTGACACCGAACACCTTCCCTACCTCTTCGAGCGTGTGGGAAATGTTGTCGTCGAGTCCGAATCGCATTGCAAGTATCTTCTGTTCCCGTTCCGTGAGATCAACGAGAATTTCCTTAATATAATCTTTCAAAAGCGCATGGTTCGCGAGCTGATCGGGACTCATGCTCTGTTCGTCTTTTATAAAATCCGAAAGCATGGAATCCTCGTCGTCGTCTCCCACCGGCGCTTCGAGTGATATGACTTCCTGAGAAATTTTTTGTATATAATGAATCTTTTCCACCGGCATTCCCATTTCCGTCGCGATCTCTTCCGGAAGCGCCTCGCGCCCGAGTTCCTGCATAAGACGGCGTTTCACCTGTGTATATTTCGTGATGGTTTCCACCATGTGCACCGGAATGCGGATGGTGCGCGAGTAGTCGGCAAGCGCGCGGGTAATCGCCTGACGGATCCACCATGTGGCGTATGTCGAAAACTTGAATCCTTTGTGATAATCGAATTTGTCTACGGCACGCGAAAGACCGATATTCCCT
The DNA here is from genome assembly GCA_021811055.1 of bacterium. Lineage (GTDB taxonomy): Bacteria > Patescibacteriota > Minisyncoccia > UBA6257 > GWB1-50-10 > GWA2-45-9. The sequence goes on along the minus strand of JAJZPU010000039.1, from coordinate 5,960 downwards.
TCCTGGATAAGATCGAGAATCGAAAGATGCGGACTTCTGTTCACATATCGCTTCGCGATGGAGACAACGAGACGGAGGTTCGCTTGTATGAGTTTCTTTCGCGCGGCCTCGTCCTGTTGCTCGATTCGTTTCGCGAGTTCTTTTTCTTCTTTCGAATTCAAAAGCGGAGTGCGTCCGATCTCTTTCAGATACATCTGCACGGCATCGGGAAGATTCTGATCGATGCGTGTCGCGTCTTTCAGTTCATCCGCCGATATTTCGTCGGTCTCTTTTTTTGTGAATGCCGCGGTCGCGCCCTGCACCTTTATTCCTTCTTTTTCGAGACGGTCGTAAATTTTTTCGAGAAACGGAAGATTCTTCTCTATGTCGGGAAAATAGTTTAACACTTCCGCGTCGGTCACGAAACTCCGCACGCGTCCGCGGGTGATAAGCTCTCCGAGCCGTTCCGCGAATTCTTGCTCGAGTTCGAGTTCTTTTTTGCTTTTCTTGCGTACTGGCGATTTTTTTGCGGCGACGCTTTTCTTTTCTTTTTTTACCGGCTTCTTCGCTTTATTTTTCTTTTGCATTTTTTTGTAATTCGTTTATTTTTTTGGATATTGCATGAAACTCATCGGCGGTTTTTTTGAGCAATTCCTCGTTTCCCGCCGCCTTTTTCAGCTCTTTTCGCGTTCGTTCGAGCGCGATCCGGAGATGTTCCAGCATGAGCTGGCGGATAAGTTCCTTGAATTCTTTCGCGAGATCGGACTTCGGGATTTCGGAGAATTCGTGTGTCGCCTTCATTTTCAGGAGTTCCGTCTTTTCGTCTCCCCCCGCCTCTCCCGATTCGAGTGTTTTTAGGTATTCCCCGGAGAATATATCCCCATGAGACGTCTTTAATATAGACGAAAACTCCGGATCAGTAAATGCCAAAAGGAGCAGGCGTTCGCTTATAGTACGCGTGCGGGACACTTCTTCTTTCTTTTTCGGTTCCGGTGTTTCCTCTTCCTTTTCTCCTTTTTTGTTTTTTTGTTCCTCCAGTTCAAGAAGCTCTTCGTTAAGGGTCGATTCGCGGATGTCCGCCTTCTTCGCCATTTCCCTTATCCATCGTTCTTTTTCGAGCGGGCTCTTGATGCGCATGACCATTTCAAGAAGATGGCGCACGATTCTTTTCGAAAGAGACATGTCGTTCGTGTTCTTTTCCGTGAAATACCGCTCGAGAAGGAATTGGAATGCCGGTTCCGCTGTTTCGATCGCCCCCTTCAGAAACTCGGGGTCATTCTCGCACGCTTCCGCCGGATCCTTGTATTTTCCGAGCCGCATCGCCTTCACGTGAAAGTCAAACGATCCAAAAATCTCAATGCTTCGTTCGAGCGCGCGAAATCCCGCCGTATCGTTGTCGAAACTCACAACGACCGTGTCCGCGATGCGTCGCAGTTTTTCCAAATGGTCTTTCGTGAGGGCGGTGCCGGAAACCGCAATCGCGTTTTTCACTCCCGACTGCCATGCCATAAGAAAATCCATTTGTCCTTCAACAAGGAACGCGGTGTGCGTTTCGGCAATCGCGCGTTTCGCGTGGGAAAATCCGTAGAGTATCTTCGATTTGTTGAATATCTGGGTTTCGGGCGAATTCATGTATTTCGGCGATGTGTCGCTTTCGGGGCCGATGATGCGTCCTGTAAACGCGACGATCTTTCCCACGGCATTGAATATCGGGAAGACGATGCGCTGTTCGAACCGGTCGCGATAGAGTCCTCGGTTGGTTTTGTACGCGAGTCCCGCGCGCGCGATGTCCTGTATATCGAATCCTTTGTTCATGAGATACACACTCAAGGAGTCCCCTCCCGGCGCAAACCCGATAGAAAACTCTTCGATGGTGCTTTCCGAAAGCTTTCTTTTTTTCAGATATTCCTGCGCGGGAATATGTTTTTTCAATGCATCGTTGAAAAACTTCGCGGCATCGGCATGCATGTCGTACAAGACGCCGAATTCACGCTGTTGCGTGGGACTCAGAGTCTGTATCGGGATGCCGGCCTTCTCCGCGAGAAACCGGAGCGCTTCCGGAAACTCAAGGTTCTCGTAGCGCATGATAAATTTGAAAATATCGCCGCCCTCGCCGCATCCGAAGCAATGCCATGTCTGCCGATCCGGCGAGACGATGAACGAGGGAGTCTTCTCCTGATGGAACGGACAGAGCGCCTTAAAATTCTTTCCCGCGGGGAAAAGAGTGATATAAGAACGCAAAAGATCGGCAACGCCGATTTTCTGTTTTATGAGCTCCGTTTCTTTTCCCATGATATTATCGGGTTGTTTTTAACGTCTCGATTTCCTTTATTATCTGTTGGAGATTGTTTTCTATTTTTTGCAGGGCGTTATTCGTCGTCGCATCCGTTTTCTCGTCTTCCGCATCGTCCTCCTGTATTTCTCCGATATCTTCCTGTATCTCGTCGATGTCTTCCGAAAGTTCTTCGACATCTTCGGAAAGTTCATCAATGTCCTCTCCTATCTCATCGACATCTTCCTGTATTTCGTCAATGTCTTTCTCGACTTCGGCGAGACTCTGGTTGCTTCTGTTCACCGTCATCTGGATGAATATAGCAAGATAGATCGCTTCGAGTGAGACTACGGTAGTCAGCACAAGAAACGCCTTGTCCGTGGAAACAAGTCCGGTATAGGGCAAAATAAGCGCCGCCAAAAAAATGACCGTGTGCACCGTAAGTGAGGTCGTGGTTCCCACCCATTCCGTCGCGCGAACCGAAAATCCGGAAGGAATGTCCTTTTTTATCTCGTTGTGTCCCTTCATAACACCACTAATATACCACGAAAAACGTCGATTGAAAATAGGATTTTAGTGGTATATAGTGTGCCTAGTAAATAAAAAAGGACTGGTGAATATGAATGCATTGAATATTCTTTTGTTCTCGATATTCCTTGTTGTCGCCTTTTTCGTAGGGTCACTCCCCTCTGGATTTCTGATAGGAAAAATACGCGGAGACGACGTCACGAAGACCGGATCGGGAAATATCGGCGCGACGAACGTTGCGCGCACGGGAAGAAACAAATTTGAAAAGATATTTCTTTTCGCGCTTGTATTCGTTCTTGATGGAGGCAAGGCATTCCTTGTTCTCCACATCCTTGGCGCGTTTTTCGAAGACGTCTTTCTTCTCAATCTGCTCGCGATAGCAATATTGTTGGGCAACATCACTCCATTTTCATTTTTTGGCGCGCATAGGGGAAAAGGAGTTGCGACGAGTTCCGGAGCTATGCTTGCACTTGCTCCGCCGATATTCCTGTTTGGAGGAATTGCGCTCTTTATTGTCATGCTCTATGTGGAACGATATGTATCCGTGGCATCGGTAAGCGCCGTCGCGTTCGTGTGTACACTGACACTCCTTTTCTTTCACGATGCGCTTCCGTTCGCCCTTGTCGCCGCGATCGTTGTCTATATACGACACCGGGAAAACTTCTTGCGGATAGAGAAAAAGGAAGAACCACGAACACGGTTTCCATGGGAAAAGAAAAAAATTACCCCCTGAATTTTCGGGGGTTTTTATTTTGCGAACCTACTTTATTTCCTTTTCGATATCCCCTCCCTTCACCTTATATTTCTTGTTTTTGTAGAATTTCGATATCACCGTGTTGATGACCCAGGTCATTCCCATGAGAAGGCAGAAATAAAATATTCCGATGAGCGTGAATTTCGGAAACGCATCCTTGCTCAGATAGCCGAGAATTCCGGCAACAACACCGATTGTAGTCACAAGCTGAAGGGACGAGATAGTGCTCTTTGTGCTCTTTGCCTGCAATTCGTTGAATTGTTGCACCGCGGAATCGAGATAGTTCTGCGTCATTCCCCAGAGGTGCTTGATATACTCATGCGTATCGAGGAGCGTTTCAAATTTGAACTGGAAGAGCGGCTTCAAATACTCGTCGATCTTCTGAAGGTCGGTCACTTTCTGCCGCGTGCGGACATACGCGGGCATCTGCTGAATGCGCGCGCCGATAAGGTTGATGGTCTTCTGATACACCGCGAGCTCGTTCCGCAACGGATCGATCTCGGTTCCTTTTATGTCCCCCTGCTCCTTTATCTTCTGTATCTTTTCCCAGACAATGCGGTGGATCATGAGATATCGGTGAAGCTGTGATTTGAATTCCCTGAAGAATATTTCCGATTCGATGATCTCCCGCGTAAATTCCTCGTCTTTAAGATTGTTGATGACAATAAGCTCCTTTCCGCGACACACTTCTACTTCTTTGCTTGTGGTCGAGGAATACATGTCTTCATGCATCTTTTCGAACATTTTATTTATCTCATCCTTTGAAATTCCCTGTGTCGTCACGATATACGGAAGGATCGTCTTTATGTTCGCAAGCTCCTTCGGGTTCGGGGCCCCTTTGCTGAAAATGAACGAAATACTCTTCGAGAGTTTTTCTTCGTAATATCTTCTGATGGATTCGAAGTCATCATCGAGAGACGCGAATTCTTTTTCAAGAATAATAAGTCCGTCTTCATATATCCTGAAATTTATTCCGAGCTCCGTCTTTGCGAGTATATATTCCAGGGGGCCGCTTTCACGCGAAATGGCGGTGATGAGAAGGCTCTTTCGGTATGTTTCTATATCTTCCGGAGAAAACGAAAGTTCGGATTTCCCGTTCTTGAAAAAATGCCACAGCTCGGTCAAATGCAGCGTCGTCCTTTGGAACCATCCACCGATATGTATTTTTTGTATTCCCATTACCACAATAGTATAAAATATTTTTTTACAATTAAATATCTTCAGCTTAGTTTTCTCATGGCTTCGGCAAATTCTTCGTCGGTCGCTGTTTCACCTTTCAAAATTTCGCAGTTTTTGTCCTGCCAATATGGCAATCCGCTCATGTTCTTTCTCGTTATTTTTTCCGCCATGCTCCTCTCGCCGCCCAACTGGCTCATGAAAAACTGCACTCCTCCTTCAAAGATCTCATCGCAGGATTTCACGCTCCCGTCCGCGTTCGCGCAGTAGAGGCAGAAATTCGAATTCTCGTCCCCTTGGGCAAAGTCTTCCTTTTTTGTTAGCGGCATACCGCACGCCGCGCAGTGTTTTTGCATGAGAGTAGTGTAACACGATTTCAATCGCTGATTATATTGTGTTTTTTAAATATTTCTAGAAAAGTAGGTGTTGCAAATCCAAAAGAATAATTTGCATTTAAAGTTTCAATAAACGCCTTTTCTTTATAAAATTTTAACTGTTTCGCACCTTCTTCTGAAATTACACTTTCTCGCTCATTGATTCTTATTGATTTGAATCCTCTGACGATAGAAATAATTTTTCCAGTTTTTACATCAAAAATTGGACCACCGCTATTTCCCGGATTAAATGCTAGTGTAAATTCATATAAATAGTTTGTCGCAGAAGTTTGATATCTACAATTAACAACACCTTGATCTGTACGAAGTAAAATGTTTCCAATTAGGGGCTTGTTTATATCTCTTTCTTGAAATTCGAGCTTACAAAGCGGGTAACCGAGCACACCAACCTCAGATCCAATTGATAAAAATTCTTTTGATATTCTTATAAAATCATTTCTATCGGCGAATATCCGATCATCAACTTGATAAAAGTTATCATCTAAATAAATAACTGCAAGGTCAATATCAGGATAGACAAATATTTCATTATTTAATTTTGGTTCAAAAATTCTACAATGCCAATTATTATCATCATCGTGCCTTAAAAGATAGTATTTATCCCCGTCTTGATGTTGAGCAAACTCACCCTTTCCTGGGTCATTTATAACATGCGCGGCAGTGACATATCTGTTTGGAGCCGCAATGAAGCCTGAACCAAGAGTAATCCAGTTTATGCCTTCTTCTTCACCGATTTTAGTTTTTCTGCCACGAACAATAATATAGACAGATTTTTTTAACCATTTCACACATTCGGAAAACGAGTGAAAATTTTCCGGTCTTTTTGGGAGTTTTAGCCCTTGATATTTTTTGTCTC
>JAJZPU010000038.1 GCA_021811055.1 bacterium | reverse complement strand
GATTTGACACGGAAGGTTTTGAAAAGTTAAACTTGATGAAGAAATAATTCAAGGGCGCATAGTTCAGTGGTAGAACGCTGTCCTGATAAGACAGAGGTCCTAGGTCCGATTCCTAGTGCGCCCACAATAAAGTTGTCGCGGGATGACTTTAGGATTTCCATGGAATTCAAGGAATATCAAGCATCCATAGAAAGATATATTGTGAACCGCAAGAGCGGGATCGAGTATCCGGTGTTGGGATTGTGCGGAGAGTCGGGAGAAGTCGCCGAAAAGGTAAAGAAGGTGATTCGTGATTGTGATGGCGTATTGGACGATGAAATAAAAAGAGAAATCGCGAAAGAGCTGAGAGATGTAGTGTGGTATGTTGCACGCATTGGAATGGAGCTTGGATTTTCTTTCGAGGAAATCGTTTCAATGAATATCGAAAAAATGAGATCAAGATTTGAGCGTGATGCGGTAAGAGGAAGAGGGGACAACCGTTAACAATCTGGGCCCGTAGCTTAGTTGGTAGAGCGCCTCGTTTGCAACGAGGAGGTCGGGAGTTCGAATCTCCCCGGGTCCACAAAAAAATACCTTTGGGTGTTTTCTGATATACTGAATACAACAGATGAGAATAGAAGCACCACTTACATACGAAGCAAAGGAATACGAATTGTTTTACGAAGATGCGGACGATTTTTCAACGCTTCCAATGGAATCATGCACGCAGGTCTATGGTGTTTGTTTTGTGGATGAAAAGATTATCATTGCGAAGAATGGGAAAAAAAATACATGGGGACTTCCGGGAGGAACCATAGAAAAAGGCGAGACGATCGAGGAGACCCTAAAGAGGGAAATGAAAGAGGAAATAAATGCAGTAGTAACGTTGTGGGCGCCTATTGGATATCAAAAGGTGACGTTTCCCGATGGACGTTTTATATATCAACTTAGGGTGTGTGCTATCGTTAAAAAAATAGGGGAATTTGTGAACGATCCGGGAGGAAGTATATCGGAGAATAAAGAGATTCTTCCTGAAGAATATAAAAAGTATTTTGATTGGGGAAAGATTGGTGAACGCATAATCGAAAGAGGTATTGAAATAAAAAAAGACCTAAAATAAACAATATGAAAAAAGTTTTTATAATTCACGGATGGGACGGGTATCCCGAAGAGGGATAGTTTCCGTGGCTCAAAAAAGAATTGGAGACGCGGGGATTTGAAGTGGCGGTGCCGCAACTTCCACAGCCGGAAGAACCAAGAATAGAAAGATGGGTTCCAAAGATGAAAGATGTCGTTGGAATGCCGGATGAAAATACGTATCTTATCGGACACAGTATGGGGTGCCAGACGATCATACGCTATCTTGAAGGATTGCCGGAAGGAACGAAAATCGGAGGTGCTGTTTTTGTCGCCGGATACTTAAAGAGACTCACGAATCTTGAGGACGATGAATTAGTGCGTGATGTTGTGCGGGAATGGCTTTCCACCCCGATTGACCTCAAAAAAGTGAAATCGCATTTGCCGAAGAGTGTTGCGATATTTTCCGACAACGACCCGTATGTTCCGCTCGATAATCGGGAGGAGTACGAAGAAAAACTCGGTTCAAAGATATTTATCGAACATGGACAGGGACATTTCAGCGGAAGCACGGGAACAACAGAATTGCCCGCCGCTCTGGATGCGGTAATCGGATTGCTGTCCTAATTTCAAACAAGAATAGAGGTAAAAACCAGTTTCGTAAGGGGGATTGGTTTATATTGACACATGCATTATTTTTACGTATAAAAAATACAGCGTGTGATTTTTAAATAATTTCAAGGAGAATTCCTATGGAAATAATGGATAGTGGTTATTTTGAGCTTTGTACGTGCAGTGGCGCGGAAATCCACCCACATGTCTATTTTTATCCGGGTGCAGGTCCTGAATTCGACAGGTTTCCATATCCACTTTTTTCCATTCCGGTAGTGGAAGTATTTTTGGATATGCTTATCGGGCAAGGATTCATTTCGGAAACGAAACGGATAGAATTACTCGATTGGGCAAAAAAAAGCGCTCTTCCGGTGGAAACAATCGCCGAAGAAGAAAAAATTTTTATAGCGGGATTGAGGGTCACGTCGGAACAACTTAATCTTATGGGAGGATATGATTTTTCTCTCAATTAACCCATAAAATTCCCCAATTACTTGGGGTTTTTATTTTTTTCTGGGGTTCTTGACCCACATTCTCCGGGAACATTATTTTTTACCTTTGTCGCGTAATTCATCGATTTCAGTTTCGTGAAAAGCGCGTGTTCCTTCGCTTCTTTTTCCGCGTAGGTGTAAAAAAGCTTTTTCAGCCGATAGCACTTACTGTTCAATGTATTCGCTTTGGTTTCAAGACGGAACGCATCACGTTTCAGGGCGTAGATCTTTTTCCACACCTTATCTTTCGCATCATTTGTCTTTGATTCCAAGTGATATGCAATCTTTTTAAATTTGAGTGCTTCCGCAAAGAGCCCGTTTACCATCGAACGAGTGGAGTATGCCTCATATCTGAAGCCGTCTGCTTTCGCGCCGTATTTTTGGGCAAGAATCTTGTGGCGATATGAGCGTTGATCGTATGCCTCGTCTTTCGGGAGTTTCTTCATACTACGAACGTATCATTTTTATTTTTACACCGAGCTTGCGAAGACGATTCGCGAGGTCTTCATACCCGCGATTTATGGAATACACATTGCGTAACACCGACGTGCCGGATGCGGCAAGCATTGCGATGAGTATTATTGCCGCGGGGCGAAGTGCGGGAGGACAGATGACTTCCGCCGGTTTGAACTTTGTCGGACCATTGATGTATACGCGGTGTGGATCCGCGAGAATTATGTCCGCGCCGAGTTTTGAGAGTTCGAGATAATATATCGCGCGATTCTCATACACCCAATCGTGAATGAGCGTTTGGCCTTTCGCTTGCGTCGCGATGGGAACAAAGAAGGGGAGGTTGTCGATGTTGAGTCCGGGAAACGGTCGGGCGTCTATCTTTTCTTCGAGTGCGACGAGGCGGGAGGGAAGTGTTTTGATGTCCGCAAGATTCGTATATCCGTTTTCGGAAACATACCGTTTGAGCGTTTTGTAACGGAACCCCATTTTTTCGAGTTTCAGAAGTTCGATCTCGAGAAAGTCGGTAGGGCACCGTTTGATGATAATCGATGAATTTGTCGTTGCGGCGATAGAAAGAAAAAGCATGGATTCAATCGGGTCTTCTCCGGGAGAAAATCGTATGTCTGTATTGATATCCTCTTTTCCGTATATTGTAAGCGTGGTGGTGCCGATACCGTCAATGTGCACGCCGAGTGCGGTGAGAAAATGGCAAAGATCCTGCACCATATAGTTCGCCGATGCGAATTTTATCGTGGTTTTTCCGTTGATGCGCGCCGCCGCCATAAGTGCGTTCTCGGTCACGGTATCCCCGGATTCGTAAAGGACAATTTCTTGGTTTTTCTTGTGTGTTCCCGAATCGATGAGATACGAAGATTCAAGGGTTTTTATCGTGACGCCGAGTTTTTCAAGCGCAAAAAAATGCGGACGGACCGTGCGTGAACCGAGCCGACATCCTCCGGCCTGTGGCAGTTCAAAACGCTTCAGTTCGTGTATGAGGGGTCCCATGAACATGATGACGCTTCGAGTGCGCATCGCGGCCGCAATATCGAGGTTTTCAAAAAGGAGTTTTTTCGGTCGTATAAGCGTAAGATCGTTTTCCTTCCATGTTACTTTGACCCCGATGCTTTCGAGAACCTCGAGAATGCGGTTTACTTCCTCGATACGCGGCATTTTTGCAAGTACCGTTTTTCCCTTGTTGAGGAGAGATGCGCATAAAAGAGACACGGCGGAATTTTTCGCCGTGTTCGTCGTAACAGTACCGGAAAGTTTGTTTCCGCCCTCTATTTTAAAACTAATCGTCTTTTTTACGGGTGTTGCCATGGTGTGGTCTTTATACCCGTATTATACGCTAAAGATTATTCAAAATCACGATTTCCGCCCTGGAAATTCCGAACGCGAGCGCGTCTTCCTTGGAATTCATCCATACATCGATGAAATTCTTTTTGCGTTCATGCATGCGGTCTTCAACGGTGAATATTTTATCCCCAAAAAGTTCCGGAATGAGCACTTTTGTCCCGAATGGGAGAAAATTCGCCGCAATAATACCATCCCTCACCTCCGTCATTGCGGCGGTTGTAAAAGGGGTATCATCGGTTTCTTCGGGCGTGCTCGAGTAGGCGGTGACCCAGACAACCTGAGTGGTGCGTGCTCCGTCACCCTCCGCGGCGACAGCTTTCGCAACCACCGATTTTTTTGAGGTCGCCGTGCCGGTATAGTGGGTATATCCTGCAGTCGCCGGTATGGACATTGCCGCAACAACCGAAAAAACGATTATAATGAAACGTCTTCCCATAAAAAAAGCCCCCTTTCGAGGATGGGATTATCCTAGCACATTGCCACATATTTTTCAAGTGTTTTGTCAATGGATTTTATGCGTCGAGTGTGCTAGAATCACCACATGCTTGAAAAACGTAGGTTTTTAATGCTTTTTTTGACCGTAAGTGTGCTTATCCCGGTATTTCTCGGGGTTTCGGGTGCCTTTTCGGCGTCCGCCGCATATGAGGTTCCGGAGTTTGAATCAAGAAATCCCGGCATTCTTCCCATAAGTCCGTTTTATTTTCTAAAACAGTGGCGTCGCGACATTATACGGTCATTTACAAAGGACCCCCTTTCCCAGGCCGTATTCGAGTTAAAGACCCTCGATGAAAAAGCAGCGGAACTGAAGCGGGTGCGGGATTTACGTCCCGACGACGTGGATATGATCGCAGAAGCATTAAAAAATTATAAAAAATCACAGATCACCCTCAAAGAGATATTAAAAGGGCTTGATACGGAACAGATAAAATCGGAGAAAAAAGAACGACTCGTTGCAGAGATCGTGAAAAAGGTTGTCGCACACGAAGAATATCTTACGCTACTTTCCGATGCGTACACGAAGGAAAAAACGGTACATCCGCTCACGGAAGGGGTGCAGGAGCTTGCGGTGGAGGTGGTGAAGGCATCACAGGTCATTGCAAAAGAAAAATTTGAAGATATTGCAAAGGGATACCTGCGCGAGAATGTTGCATTCCGGATGATTAGCGAGGAGACGATCGTGACAGGAACAGCATCGTCTTCGGTTGCCACGACAACGACGACCCCGTCCGCACTGCTCATTGTTTCAACGACCACCGAAGAACTTATCCCCGCCATAAAAGGGTCGGACAAGAAATCACAATGAAATTATCGTATGGATTATACAACAATCACGCAGCAGCTCGGATCGGTACAGACGTTTTTTTCACAACATCCGTTTTTTTTCGCGCTTTTCATAGCGTGGACGCTGTACTGGAAGGGAATGGGCCTTTGGAAGGCCGCAAAGCTGGAACATCAGAAATGGTTTATCGCCATGCTTATACTGAATACGGTTGGAATTTTGGAGATACTATATATTTATATTTTCAGTAAAAAGCTGGAGAATAAAAAATCCGCTACACCGTCAGTGTAATTGTGAAGAAAATAAAAGAAGACGTAAAACTCCCGAAGCGGGGGTTTTGCTTTTTTGTTTCCGTTTCAGTACTGTGAAAAAGCAATGTTCGAACTGATATCAAAAAATAGACCGGCGGGAGACCAACCGAATGCGATCCGGGATCTTGTGGGTGGAGTAAAAAATGGATATCCACATCAGACGCTTCTTGGGGTAACGGGATCGGGAAAAACATTTACGGTCGCGAATGTAATTGCCGAAATAGGAAAACCGGCGCTTGTCATCGCGCACAACAAGACGCTTGCGGCACAGCTTACGAACGAGTTCAGAGAACTGTTTCCGCATAATTCGGTGAATTATTTTGTCTCGTACTACGATTATTATCAGCCGGAAGCATATATTCCGTCATCCGATACCTACATAGGAAAGGAGGCGATGATAAACGAAGAGATCGATAAATTGCGTCATGCGGCGACGACGGCGCTCCTTACGCGTTCGGATGTGATCGTGGTTGCATCCGTGTCGTGTATTTACGGACTCGGAGCTCCAAGTGAATACGCAAAAAACATTTTTCATATAAAAACAGGAGGGACGATGGAACGAAACGAGTTTGTAAGAAAACTCGTGTCACTCCAATATACGCGAACGAACGCGGATCTCACGCGCGGTACGTTCCGTATTCGGGGCGAGCAGTGGGAAATCATGCCGCCCGATAGGGAATTCATATACCGCTTTGCGGTGGAAAAGAATATTGTAAAGAAAATATATGAAATAACCCCCGCGGAAGGGATCCGCCCGGGAATTACTCCCGAGCCGAGTGAGGTATATATTTCTCCCGCAAAACATTTTATTACTCCGGTTGAAGCGCGCACGCGTGCGATACAGGATATACGGAAAGAGTTGAAGGAACGCCTCGCGTATTTTGAGTCGAAAGGAATGTTGCTCGAAGCGGAGCGGCTCGAACGACGTACAAAGTTCGATCTTGCGATGATGCGCGAGATAGGATATTGCAATGGTATCGAGAACTATTCCCGGCATCTTTCGGGGAGAAAAGAAGGAGCGCCGCCAGACACTCTTTTGGATTATTTTCCGAAGGATTTTCTTACAATCATCGACGAATCGCACGTGACGGTATCTCAGATTCAAGGAATGTACGAGGGAGACGCGTCGCGGAAAAAAACGCTTGTTGAATACGGATTCCGGCTTCCTTCGGCGGCCGACAACCGTCCATTAAAATTCTCCGAGTTCGAAAAGAAAATCGGGCAGGTAATTTTCACCTCGGCAACACCCGGATCGTACGAAAAAAAGAAAAGTGCGCAGGTCGTGGAGCAGATCATTCGTCCTACGGGGCTCGTCGATCCGAAAATAACGATCCGTCCGATAGCGGGACAGATCGATGATATTATAAAAATGATCGAGGAACGTGTGGCGGTTTCCCCAGGGAAGGAAAAAGAGCGCGTACTCGTGACGACGCTCACGAAACGAATGGCGGAAGACTTGTCGGGATATCTTGAGGAAAGGGGAATTAAAGTAACCTACCTCCATAGCGACGTAAAAACACTTGAACGGATAAAAATACTCACACGACTGAGAAGGGGAGATATCGATGTGTTGGTCGGGGTGAATCTTCTTCGTGAAGGGCTCGACCTTCCTGAAGTGTCGCTTGTGGCGATTCTTGACGCCGACAAGGAGGGATTTCTGCGGAGCGAGACGTCACTTGTGCAAACGATTGGTCGCGCCGCGAGAAATGTACGCGGAGAAGTTGTGATGTACGCGGATGTTATCACGGGATCGATCGAGCGTGCGGTACGTGAAACGGACCGCAGGAGAAAGATCCAGCTCGAATACAATAAAAAGCACAACATCACGCCACGGACGATCGTAAAGGAAATACGGGACATATTGCCCGTTGAGGATATATTGAAACTCGAGATACAGCCGGTGCCAAAATCAAAAAAAGAGCGTGACACGCTTATACGCGAAAAAGATAGGGAAATGAAAGAGGCAGCGGATGCGCTCGATTTTGAGCTTGCGGCGATCCTTCGCGATGAATTGAGACTTCTGAAAAAAGATCTGGAAAAAGAGAGTAAAAAAAAGAAATAAAAAAGGAACCATCCATTCCGAAAACCAAATGCCCATAGCGTGTTTTTTCTGCGTGAACATTGACAAAAATTGATATATATAGTATATTGACACCAGCAAAAAAGAATGAAAATCTAATTTTCTATTTATTAA
>JAJZPU010000037.1 GCA_021811055.1 bacterium | reverse complement strand
ATCCCCTCAAGACGGGACAATATTTTTCTTTCTATTACTTTTCCGAATATGTTGAACATATGTCTTTTTTTACACCGAAGCCGCTCAGGCACCCTGAGCGGCTATGGCGGTGACCTCCAAATTTTATTAAATGTTGAATGAGTGCGCGTCCATAGCCGCTAAGGAAGTCCGAACCGCACACAGTATTAGGATAACAGGTTTAAAAAGGAGCGTAAATAAACCCCCGCCAGTCCAATGGACTGGCGGGGGAACTTAGAGGGATTCCTTACATTTCTCCGCTTCAGCGAACCGTTGCAGTGAAGATAAGAAATCTACACTTCATTCAACTCGACCATTATAGCATACCCACAAGAAATGTCAAGTATCATTCCTCCTTCGGTCCTTCGATTGCTTCCGGACTGATTCCTATCGCCTCTCCGCTGATACGCGTGACATCCTTATCTATCTTTCCGAATTCCTTATATGCGCTGTTGTACATATTCACACTCGTTCCAAGATGGGTTCCAAGCTTCTTCATATACGCATCGTACGTCATGAGATGTTTCCCCAGTTCCTCGACGCGTTTCCTGATTTCTTTTGCGGATTCCTCGATCTTTAATGCGCGAAGTCCCTGCAACACTGTCTGAAGATATGCGAGAAACGATGTCGGGGAAACGATAATCACCCGGTATTTCCCCGCCGCCCGCTGAATGAGGTTCTCGGTATCTTCCGACACGGCACCCACCTTATTGATAAGAAGATCATAATAGATCGCCTCGTGTGGAATAAACATAAATGCAAAATCGGTGGTATCGTCCTCCGGGCGGATATACTTCGATGTCTCAACAATGCGGTTTTTCAGATCGTTCACGAACAATTTCTCAAGTCGATCCCGCTCCGAAGGGTCTCGCGCCTCGACAAGTCGATTATAGTTTTCGAGTGAAAATTTCGAATCAATCGGAATTATCTTCCGGTTCGGTTTTGCCCCCACAAACACCGCGGCATCGACAATGGTACCGTCCTTGAAGGGAAATTGCATCGTGTACGATTCCGGAGGCATCACATTTTTTAAAAGTGTTTCAAGGTAATATTCACCAAGCACTCCCCGCTGTTTCGGATTTTTCAGAATATCCTGCAACGATTGAAGTTGGTCGGTAAAACCGATGACCTGTCGATTTGTTTCGTCGAGTTTTGTGAGTCTCTCGGTCACATCGCGTATGATCTTTGCGCTTTCGCTGAATTGTTGCTGCATCGCGCGCGTCGACTCCCCCACTTTATTATCAAGCGTGCGATTCAACTCGTTTATCTGGTTCTGGATGAATACGAGACCCTGCCCATCTTCTTTTGGTTTTTTAAAAAGGCGCGAAAGAAAAATACCCAAAGTAAAAAATCCAAGAACGACAACCGCGATGATGAGAATGAGAGAAAATGTATCCATATCGTAAAGATGTTAATTCACGGCAACAATAACCGAAACGATGACAAAAAGCAGAATGGCGATAAGTACATTCGTTCCCAAAAATACATACGAAATCATCCGTTCGCGGAAGAAAAAGAATTCACTGAATATGGTGTTCACGGTGATAATACAAAATCCTAAGAACCATATGCCCCACACATTCGCCCCCTCTCCGAAAAGAGTGATGCCACGCATACTGTCGAATTTCAATATCACGGGAGCAGTAAGCGTGCTGGATGAAAAAACAATAAAGAGAAAGCTTCCGAAAAGCACGAGCGCCACAAGAATGAAAACGATACGGAGCGTTCGCTCTTTCCATACATTGAACGAAAGTTTCGGTCTCTGCATATTTGTTTATTGTAACGCGCAAACACGCGAAATGCTAACGAAATGCGTATACGTCGGCTTTTCCGTCATACAAACCAACTCTCATGGTGCCCTCCATATCGGTGCGAAATATACGCGATCCTACCGCGGTTATCCGTTCCAGCACCTCTTTTGTCGGATGCCCATATGAATTCTTTCCTACCTCTATGAAAGCGAGCTCCGGACGAAGTACGCGAAGAAATTCGTTCGTGGATGAGTATTTTGATCCGTGATGCGACACCTTCAAAATATCAATATCTCCGATGCCATCCATAAGTTTTTTTTCCACAGACTCGCTGATATCGCCGGTGAAAATCGTTCTTGTTCCTTCGGTTTCAAACATCACCACTATTCCCGCGTCGTTTACCGCCGATTGTCTCTCCATATTTTTTTCTGGCCATACTATTTTCATACTGGCGCCTCCATGGCGTATCACATCCCCCTTCGCAACGGTGATCTCCTTGATGTTTTTCTCCGCAATTATTTCCTGAAATTTTTTAAACCCATCGCTTTCTTTCCCGATACCGCTCGAAAGGATCGTAGATATCTGTATGCGGTGATAGAAATCGAATATTCCCCCGAAATGATCCTCTTCCGGATGGGTGAAAATCGCGAGGTCTATCACACGATCCCACGGGGAAAGAATCGATCCGAGCTCGCGCGCCGCGCGACCGTTTGCGGGACCCGCATCAATCAGGATCTTTCCTCCGCTCGGAAAAACGATAAGTTCTCCGTCGCCCTGTCCGACATCCAAAAAATATATATCCGTAGAACCGATGTGCGGCTTGAAAAACGCATATGTACCATACGCGTCAAAAACGAAAAGAAGCGTGCATAGCATGAGAATTGTCTTGAGGTTGTGTGAGATAAAGTTATGCATGATGCTTCTGAAAGATTCGTGGCAACAAAAAAAGTATGGCGCCTATGCATATATAGTAGGCAATAATTGCCACGTATGAAAATTTAAAAGAAGCGGTCCCGCCGACATTCCCGAAAAAATGTATTGCCGCCATTTCGTAATGCAACAGATATTCAAGCAATGCCCCAGGAAGGAATGCGGCAATGGGAGAAATTATTCCAAAAAACATAGTAAAAAAACCGAATGTCATGGTGAACGGAATAAATTCAAGAATGACGAGATTCGCCGGAATCGAAATTATCGAAACTGCGCCAAATTGGGAGAGAAGTATCGGAAGCACCATAAGTTGCGCCGAAAGTGTTGAAAATAAATTTTCTCTCAAAGAAAGGATGCCTGTGTGCTTTCCCGGAAAAAACGCCGCAAAAACCGGTGTGATATATACAAGACCGAGAAACGCGAGAAAAGACAACTGAAATCCCACATCAAATAAAAGCACGTATGGATTTATAAGCACCATACAAAGCGCCGTGAACAATATAATATTTTTAAAGTCCCTCCCTCCGCCAAATTGCTTCCCAAAAAGAAAAAGGGCGCCCATAATCCCCGCACGAACAGCGGATGGAGACGCTCCCGTCATTATCACAAATCCGAAGATACTCGATGTCGCGAGAATAAAAGAAAGACGCGGAGAGAGAAACAAAAGAAATACCGCAAGGAGTGCACCCGCAAGTATCGTGATGTTATAACCGGAAAGTGCAACAATATGCGTAGTGCCACTCGTCTTCATTGCCTCCTTAAAATCTTCGGAAAACGAGCTGGTATCGCCGAAAAGAATTCCTTTTAAAAATGAGCCCGTATCGTACGAAAGTGCGGATTCAATTCCACGAAATCCGAATTCCTTTATTTTAATAAGTGCCGCCTTCACCGGAGATCCGTTATTTCTCGAGAGTGTGGCTGTTTCCGGAAACGAAATCGTTCCACGAATTCCCTCTTTTTTCAGAAATGTCCCGTATCCGTCGTCCTGAACGGTATGAATTACTCCACGCACCCGTATTTCATCCCCATAGTGGAATTCGGGGAATAGTCTTTTCTTCAGTAAAACCATTCCCTTATGCGGGGAAGAAAGAACAACGCGCACTTCCTGAAATCCGTTCCGTAAAACAGGGTCATCGGAAACGATACCGACAACCTGCGATTCTTTTTCGAATGGGATCACGACGCGCGCGCTCCGAATATCGAAAAATCCGTAATACAGCGCGCCAAAAAACATAAAGGAGACACATAGAGGAATAAAAAAGAGACCCCTGCGGGGAAAAACAAAAGAAAGAACAATAAAAATAAAAAATACCGATACGAAAAAAGGAAATGTAATCGTACCGATCTCCGCGCTCGCGATGAAAATCCCGAAAAGAAAACTCGACACTCCCCAGAAAAACTTTTTATGTGGTGCGTCAAAAAAACGCGCTATGGTTATATCACCTCTGCCTGATAGCATGATTCGCAATATATGATCTCTTTGCGATCCGGTGCGCCCGCCCGCCTGAATTCTTTATATATACTTGATGACTTCATTATATTACTTCCTGTTGATAACACTGTTCACAATATACAACCTCTGGTCGTTCGGGCGGGTAGGAGGTCTCAAACTCATTCGGACATCCCGACTTCATACACTTTCTGTGCCACAATGTAAGTGGGTTTCTTCTTTTTAGACGCTCGAAATAGCGGCAATCCTGGCATAATCTCGGCAGCGCCAATTCGAATTTCTTATAAAACTCGAATTCGGAAGGAATGATGCGATATGCCCGCCTACATTTTCCGCACGACACAAGCTCGTTTGTTATGGTCTGCGACGCATCCTTGATATGATCGGGAAGATTGGATGATAGAACAGTTGCTTGAAAATTTTTCTTTTCTATATCGCGCCAAGCATACCCCTGTTTTTCCGCCTCTTCTTTGGTAATCGGATAATAATCCTGCACTTTCGTTTCATTGTATGCGAACGGCGAAAATTCGAACGGAAGAAATTCTCCATATCGATATACATTCTCCTTCTTGTCTATATAGGGTATCTCATTCATATGTGCCTTTATTTTTTTCACCAGGTTTTCGTACTCGTTCTTCGTATATTGTTTGTTTAAAATACAATATTGCTTTTTCTGTAACCCCACACACCCGAAACAATCCGAGGAAGAATGGCAACAAAAGCAATATTCCAGATTTTCACATGCCGGCCAACAATCGAAACAGAACTTCATCCGTTGGCAATTGCGTCCGCAACTTATCGAATCATACATAAGTTCGGAATTCTCGCCCCAACTGCTATAGTCATAGGAATCCTTTGTACCCTGCGCCACGTTCTGGATGAATTTCGAATCTTCGACCGCTCCCGCTTCATAACAGTACCGCGCGTTTTTCGAGTGATACACATAATCGCCGCTTACGTTCACCGAATCGGCGGTTGAATGGATATATTTCACGGGAAATAGCAGGCGAAACTTTTCGAATTCTTCTTTTAATTTTTCCAATGCTTCATAAGAACCGAGATCGAAGTTTTTTATTTTTTTCTCATATTCTTCTTTTGTGTATGCCTTGTTAAAAATATGATATTTTTTGTGTCTCAGATTCACACATCCGAAGCAGTTCTGACAATCTACGCAATTGAGAAGGAACGCGCCGTCGAGACAATTCATCGCATCTTCGCCGAAGAAGACTTTGTAAGAATCGCTCGTCTGATAGCATTCATAACACAACTCCGAAGATGTGGCGGCATAAAAATCGATCGAACTCCGCATATTGGTAAACGCCACGCCATATGCACAGTTTTCGCTGAATCCACCGTTAAAGCAAAGATAACAGTTCTTCAAACCGGTCGCCTGATCGCAATAATCACTGTTCACAAAATCTTGAATGGAACGCGAAGGCCGTGGCACCGCGTAAAAAATTTCTTTTAACTGTCTGAAAAATAGTCTTGAAAAATCATACTCTTTTCCATAACGCATCGGGTCCCACGCATCCGACCACCAATAATCCCTATCGTAGAGTTTAATACCGCTTTGTCGCGGATATGAGGAAAAAATTTCTTTTCCGGTTGCCGCGTCGTCGTTCCGGAAAATGTAATGCTCGTTCCAAAAGATGAGACGCCTTATCGCACGACACTCGGGGCAAAAGGTCGGTACGGGTACCTCTATTTTTTTGTAGAAATCAAAATCTTCGGGTTCGATTATGAACTCTTGTTTACAGTTCTGGCAAACTTTGTTTTCAGGAATCATAATTTTTGAATTCTTAATTTTGTAATTTTTAAATAAATCCTAAATTCAAATGCTTAAAAATTACGGTTTTCTTCGTTTATTTATAAAATTAAAAATTTGTGCTTAAGAATTTTAGACTATATCACTTCCCTTAAATAACATTTCTCGCACAATATCCTGTATTTTTTCTGTTCCTCCGCGGTATACACAGAATAAGATTTTTCTCCACACTGAGGACACATAAAGTCAAAGAGAGAAAGAGAATGTTCATACCTTCTTCGTTCCATCATCCTTTCCCATGGATTTTTGGTGGGAATTGGAATTTTCATCTTTCTATAAAACTGAAGTTCACTCTCTATAATACGAAATGGCCTACCACTCTTTTCGCACAATATTGCGTCTTTTAAAATATCATCTCCCACGTCTTCTATATTCTCCGGCACTTCTTGCAAATTCCTTATCCTTGTTCCCTGAGGAATATTCGCGTTTGGTTCAGGATACCAAGGAATGCTCTCTTTTCCCGCATTATTTTCTGATATTGGATAATAATATTGACCGGCGCTCGACTGGTATGGCATAAATCCAAGGGAGAGATCGAAAAACTCTCCATATTCTTCTCGGGTGAGCATTTTTGTCTTTATTTCGTCAATTTTTTTCCAGTATTCATCTTCGGAGTATTGTTTATTGAAAATATAATATTTTTTGTTTTTTAAACCAATACACCCAAAACAATGCTCTGAGTGGTAACATTCAATGCAATATTCCATAAAAGAACAGTCACGAAGATACATTGAGCATTTTATATTACTTCCTAAAATAACGGCTGTCTCGTAAAGTTTTTCTGATGAAATTGAATTTATTGTATCAAGAGAGTCTTTCACCGATTCGTGGTTTGCAGAAAAACGAAGTTTTTCGCAACGATCGGCGCGAAATACAAAAAAACAGTTCTTTGTATCAAGTAGATTATCCCCAATCGAATCGACCGCATTTACGTTATGGACGTTTTTTTGAAGCGCATCGGAAACAATCTCATCAAACCGCTCTTTGTATATATTAAATGCAGAACGATTTCCCGTATCGACTGTTTTCATTTTTTCTTCGTATTCTTCTTTAGAAAATTGCTTATTTTCAAAAACATAACTTTTATTTCTTAAATTTGAGGAAAGGAAACACTTACTGCAATTCTTACAATCGTATATAAAGGAGGAATCTATGCAATTTTCGCAGTCAATGGCAAATATACACCCGTTGCAGCGGGACGAACCAACACTCCAATAACAAAATTCGGAATTCCTTATGAGGCCACAATCAACAATATCTTTCGAGTGGCGGGTATCAAAACCATACGAACAATTCTCCATTTCGTATCCCATACCTGCGTAATAAACGTTCTTCGAATGCTTCCCTCCAAGAGAGTAATCACAATTCACTCCTTGCGGATCACGCTCAAGACAGAGATGCGGAACAGAAAAGAAAAAATCATTAAATTGAGGGAAAAATGGAAGCGATATGTCGTACTCTGTTCCATATTCTGTTCCATCCCACGCATCCGAATGATAATAGGAAAAGTCATATATCTTATGCGGTGAACTCGGGGGGAATATACTGATTACTTCTTCGGTGTGTTTGGGTGCGCTGCATTTTTTCTTATAAAATTTCGGCACGCGCATTAAGTGCCCAAGCCGCCTCTTTTGACGACATAATGGACACAGTGTCGGTGGCGGCACCCGAAACATGCGAAAAAAATTGATATCCTCCTCGTCTATCTTGAAAATTGCGGCACATTTTTTACACGTCCGCTCGTGCGGAACGAGCGGTCTTAAAATCGCGTCAATTGCCGCATCGAATCGTGGGGTTTTTGAGATCGCCATACTTGTTACTTAATTACTATATACCGAATGCTTTTTACTTTCCTACACCACCTCCTTTTGATAGCATCCTTCGCAGTAGACGGTCTCGGGTCTCTCGGGTGCGTAGGAGGTCTCGAACTCATTCGGACACGTCCCCGTGTGTCCATGGGAATCTTTGGCGCACATGCATTGTCGATGCCAGAGTCTCAGGGGGTTCCTTTGGGCAAGGC
>JAJZPU010000036.1 GCA_021811055.1 bacterium | reverse complement strand
ACACGCACTGGGAAAAACCGAAGGGTCGGTGCGCGTTATACAACATCGAGCATTGAAACAACTGAAACAATATCTAGGCAATGATGAATGAATCACTTATAAAAAAACTACAGACATTGAAAATGATACGTCCCGACGCGGCATTTACGGACCGCGTGCGACACATTGTTCTTGAAGAAACACCGCGCGCTCGCACGCCGTTGTTCCGCGTGCATTGGGTGCACCAAGGAATTTTTTCGCTTGCCGGAGCGGCAGTTGCGGTCGTTATGGGATTTCTTATACTTCAGCCGTTCGGTGCCACCGTGACCGCAACATCACTTGAAAACACACAACTTTCCAACGAGTGGAGCACTCTTTCGATAAATATACAATTGAAGGAGGTGTCTTATAATAATAATGCGGAGCGGCTTGTCGCATCGGCAATCAACGAGATACGCGATACCGATACACAACACCTGAACACCTCTCTCATTCAGGAAGAGCGGGACACACTGGATGTTATAGAGGTAAAAAACAAGAACATCGATACGATGCTTAACCAGGTATTGAACTAAACGCATACTATGAAAAAAATAATCGTTATTTTCTTTGCGGCGCTCCTTACTTCCGTCACGGGAACGGGAAGTGCGCACGCACAATCCCAGGCAGCACAAAAAGCACTCGAAGGAATAAAAGAAAGTGTCGATACGCTTGTGAATGCGAAAGATAAGAACAATCCCAACGAAACGGCGTTTCGTGCGGAAACATTCAAAAAAGTTGTCGACTTTTCGATCGTCGAACTGAAAGACCTGAAAGTGAAATTTCTTGCCACCGCGGCGGAACAAAAGACGAGCTCCACGATTGGTATGTGGCGAGAATACATACTTTCCGAGATAAACAAAACCGCGACATTCTACGAAACTGTAAAAAAGAAGGCCGATACAATAGACGAAAATGTAAGCGATGAGGAAATAAAAAATAATGCGGAAGATTTTAAAAAATGGCGTGAAGAAAATTTTTCTCCTCTCGCTGAAGAAATAAATAATTTTCTTCTTATAGAACAGCAGAAAAATTCCATCGACACCGCGGAAAAACGGTGGGAAAAGGTGAAAAACGACGTTTTAAAAATAAAAAAATCATACTCCGTAAAAAAAGCGCAACCATTCGAAACGCTCTTAAAGCAGGCTGAGGAATCGAATGCGGACGCAAAGGAGGTATATATGGAAGCACAAGACCTTTTCAATAAGACCTATCTTTCCCCCTTTGAAGAGAAAGATAACGCCGCGACAACCACAGTCACAGCAACAGAAAAAGAAAACGCCGTTGTCGCATCAAGTACAAAAGCGGATATAAAGAACAGTGCCGACGAGAACGCGTCGAGCACCCCCACAGTTTATCCACCGTCAATAAGAGATTTGATAAAAGATTCTCTCACAAATGTGAAGAGAACGTACCAAATCTTTATTGAAATGAGCGGCTTGGTGAGGAAGTTGCTCATGTAATAAAAAGCAAAAATCCCCGAAAGGGGATTTTTGCTATATATGTATACTCTTTATATTTTCACACACAATCCTTACAATACAGCCTCTTTAAGAAGCTTCCCCGCACGAAACTTTGGTTTCGTTGATGCGGCGATCTGTATTTTTTCTCCCGTCTTCGGATTTACTCCCATACGTGCCGCTCTTTTCGCGATACGAAATGTTCCAAATCCGGTGATTGCAACTTCCTCACCACGACCAAGGGTCTTCACGATGGTATCAAACACCGCATCAACCGCCTGCGTTGCCTGCTTTTTTGTCTCAATATCTGCGACTTTCATTACTGCTTCTACAATTCCGTCTTTTTTCATAAAAAAATCAAAAATATTATATCTATCCGACCTTTTAAGAACTATGTTGATAGTATAGCAAAAAACCCTGTGTTTTTCCATACTTTTTAAGACACACCCCCATCCTCCGTCAAGAGCACCTACCGGGCGTACTCAACAGCTTTTACTTCCCGTACTACCGTCACTTTTATTTCTCCGGGATACTGCACCTCCGTTTGTATCTTCGCCGCGATCTGTTTTGCGAGTTGTAGCGCTCCAAAATCGTCTATTTTTTCGGGAGTAACGAACACGCGCACTTCCCGCCCCGCGGAGACCGCATATGCCTGATTCACTCCAGGAAACGTATGTACCACGCGTTCGATGTCCTCAAGCCTTCTGATGTATTTTTCAAGAGTATCCCGCCGTGCACCGGGACGCGCTGCGGAAATCGCGTCGGCGGCGGCAACCACATACGACTCAGGAGAAGAAAAAGGATATTCCTCGTGATGAGATTCCATTGCGCGGATAATTTCCTCATGAATATTGTATTTCTTGAGAAGTTTCCTTCCGATCTCGACATGGGTCCCCTCAACCTCATGATCGATAGCCTTTCCGATGTCGTGCAATAATGCCGCTTTTTTGGTTATATCTACCTTCAATCCGAGTTCGGACGCGATCATGCCCGCAATATGCGTCATTTCGATCGAATGCTGCAATACATTTTGTCCGTAACTCGAGCGGTAATTAAGGCGTCCAATAAGATGTACTATTTCTTTCGGGAGATCTATGATCCCCACTTCAAACGCCGCATCCTCACCCACTTTCCGTATATAATCGTCGAGTTCCATGCGCGCCTCTTCAACCTTTTCCTCTATCTTCGCCGGCTGAATGCGCCCGTCCTTCAAAAGTTTTTCCAATGTGATGCGCGCAAGTTCACGGCGCATCGGATCGAATGAGGAAAGAAGAATGCTTTCGGGAGCCTCATCGACCACCACCTCAACACCGGTAAGGCGTTCGAATGTTCTGATATTTCTCCCTTCTCGTCCGATTATCTTTCCCTTTATCTCCTCATTGGGAAGCGTCACCACGCTTGTGGTGATATCATTGATAGAATTTCTCGCGTATCGCTGAATCGCCGAAGTGATGATCTCAACGCTTTTTTCTTCTATTTCCTTCACCCTTTCCCGTTCCATCTTTGTGATCTTTTCTGCAAGTTCGGTACGTGAAGCGTTTTCCACTTCTTCGAATATCTTCGTCCGCGCCTCGTCGCGTGAAAGTCCCGCGACGTGTTCCAGTTCGTGGGTTATTTTTTCCCTTTCCGACTGGAGTCCCACCTCGACTGTTTTCAGATGATCAAGTTCTTCCTTTTTTTGCGCGGAAAGTCTGTCCAACTCGCCCTGTTGTTTCTCCAGAAAATTCTCTTTTTTCAGAAGATGCTCCTCGAGACGGCGGAGATCTTGTTTCCGCTCGCGCTCTTCTTTTTGTGCATCGGCGAGAATTTGCGCGGCATTGTCTTTCGCCGCGATAAGTATTTCCTTAGCTTCCGATTTTGCCGACTCCACGTGTTCCTGCGCTTTGGTTTCGAGTGAGTCTTTCTTCCGAAGAACCGTCCACAGTCTCACAAAATAGCCGATCGCAGCGCCAACCACGAGGAATCCCGCTGCCAATAGTATGGTTGCATTCATATAAAAATGACAAAATTGTATTTCGATAGTAAAACATCGACGTTTTTTCTCTACACCATTAAGTCTATTCCGCTTTCATAATCGTGTCAAAAAAACTACAATGATATTCATGCGGAGAACATATACGCTCGTCATACTCGACGGATGGGGAATCGGAAAACACGATGAATCAAATCCGATTTTCGGAGCACATCCGGAAAATATCCGTTTTATAGAGGAAAATTTCCCCGTGGGCGGACTGCAGTCCTCCGGAATCGCGGTAGGAATGCCGTGGGATGAGGAAGGAAACAGCGAGATCGGACACCTCACCATCGGCGCGGGAAAGGTTTTCTACCAGCACTACCCCCGCATATCGCTCGCGATCGAGAATGAGAGCTTCTTTCAAAACCCCGCACTGAAAAAAACATTCGCTCACGCACGGACGCACGGAAGTGCGGTGCATCTCGTGGGACTTGTCGGCGAAGGAATCGTCCATTCCGCGCTGAAACACCTTTCCGCGCTTATCGAAATGGCAAAGCGGGAGAAATGCGAAAAACTTTTCATACATGTGTTTACTGATGGACGCGATAGCGCCCCTCACTCGGCGATTCCTATTATTAAGAAAATAATCGAAGAAACAAAAACGCAGAGAGTGGGCACTGTGGTGAGCGTTTCCGGACGGCATTTTGCGATGGATCGGGACAAACACTGGGAAAGAACCTCAGAGGCATACGCGGTACTCACGGGAACAACGCCGGTGGACACTTTCCCGGAGGGGATCGAAAAAGCGTACACCGCGAACACAAACGACGAATACGTTGTCCCGTTCGTAATAGCGGGAAACGAACACCCGATACGGGATAATGATGCGGTTTTTTTCTTCAATTTCAGGGAAGACCGGATGCGACAGATCGTCCAGGCGTTTGCCGATCCGTCATTTTCCGAATTTCCGGTAAAAAAATTCGAGAACCTGTTCATTGCCACGATGACCGAATACAAAACAAGTATTACGGTGCAGGGCGTTGCGTTTGAAAAGGAGATTGTGAAACATCCGCTCGGAGAGATCCTTTCCCGTGCGGGAAAAACACAACTACGCATCGCGGAAACGGAAAAATACGCGCATGTTACCTATTTTTTCAACGGACTTCGCGAGGAACCGTTTCCGAACGAATATCGGGTACTTATCCCATCAAAAAATATTGCGCGGCATGAGGAACATCCGGAAATGATGGCAACGGCAATTACGGACCGCGCGGTACTCGCCATGAATGAGGGCGCGTTCGATTTCATTCTTATAAATTACGCGAATGCCGATATTGTCGCCCACACGGGAAAATACGACGCGACACTGAAGGCGATACAGACACTCGACAAGGAGATCGGAAGACTTCTTCGAAGCACTCTTGAGGGAAACCACGTGCTCGTCATCACATCGGATCATGGAAACGCCGAATCGGTCATAAACCTCCAAACGGGAGAGGAGGAGACGAAACACAACGCGAATCCGGTCCCATTTTACGTGGTAGCGAAAGAACTCGCCGAGAAAAAAGAGGGACCGTATCCGTTTCGTATCCCCACTATAGGAATAATCTCCGATGTAGCCCCCACACTCCTTTCGTTCATGGGAATCCCAAAACCGGAAGAAATGACGGGGCAAAACCTCATGGAGCAGATATTCTAAAAGACAATAAGTGTGGTACAGTGATACTATATGAAACTTATCGCGAAATTCATCATCCAGATCATATCGAACCTTGTGGCGATATACGCGGCGATAAATCTTGTGAACGGCGTTTCCTTCTCCGGCGGGTTTAAAGATCTCATCATTGCGGCGGGAATCCTTTCACTTATCAACATTTTCATTCGTCCGCTTCTGAAACTTGTGTTCGGACCGATTATCGTAATCACACTGGGACTTTTTGTCTTTGTTATCAACGCACTACTCATAAAAATTCTTGACATTATAAGCGATCCTCTTACAATACAGGGGTACGTGCCGCTCTTCCTTGCTTCTCTTATCGTTGGTGTTGTGAATTTTCTTATCACCACAAGCGGAAAGGCGGTATATAAAGAGTAAATCTATGTTTATCACCATTGCCGAAATTGTTGTTTCAGTCCTTCTTATTGTGTTTATCCTCATCCAGGAGCGTTCAAGCGGACTCTCGGGAGTATTCGGAGGAAGCGGAGACGCGTCATATCAGACCCGACGGGGAATAGAAAAGGGGGTGTTTTGGGGTACCATCATCCTTTCCTTCCTTTTTGTTCTACTCGCACTCATAAAACTCATCGGAGTATAGCCCGCCGCAAAAAGGCGGTGCGATGTATAATTCTACAAAGATACGTATGGATCTTATTCGAAATTTTTTGCACGCATTCACAAAAAAAGAGTTACGCGTATTACTCTACGCAACGGGATTGTTTTTGATAGCGATTATCGCCCGCACCGGGATTGCGGTACAGGAACACAGCGCGTTTGTTCCCGTTCAGGGCGGAACGTTTCGGGAGGGAGTCGTGGGGCAGCCGATACTCATAAATCCCGCCGTTTCCGATAACCAGGTGGATCGCGATTTAAGCGCTCTTCTTTTTTCGAAACTCGGAGATCTTGCGACACACATAAATACGGACGAAAAAAACAAGGTGTTCACGGTAAGTTTGAAGGAAAATCTTCTCTGGGACGACGAAACACCCATCACGAGCGACGATATAGTGTTTACCATTAAAACCATACAGGATCCGGATGCACGTTCTCCTCTTTTCAAAAATTGGTCCGGGGTTGCGGTGGAACGGGTAAGTCAGCTTCAGGTCCGTATTGCGATACCGACACAAAATATTTTCTTCGGAGATACGGTCAAAGATCTTCGCATCATCCCCGAACACATATACGAGAACGTACCTCCCGCAAATATGCGTCTTTCCTCCTATGTACTCGAACCGGTAGGAAGCGGCCCATATACATTCAAAAAGTTTTCACAGAAAAAAAACGGATTTATCACCGACTATATTCTTGAGGCAAATGAACATTATGTCGGAAAAAAACCCTATATACGTGAATTTCATTTTTTGTTTTATGAAGACGAAGAGGCGCTTGAAAATGCGTTTCGCGTACGGGAGATAGACGCGTTTGGCACCGCACTTCCGGTCAATACGAAGTTATTCGATGCTTTGAGGGTGCATGTCGCACGTATACCCGTTACCAGATATTACGCGCTTTTCTTCAATACGAACAACGAGGTGTTGAACAGTTCGGTATTGCGACACGCGCTTATCGCGGGAATCTCAAAGAAAAAAATAGAGGAAGAGCTTTTTCAAAACAACGAAGTCAGCTTCATCTCTTCTCCTATATTTACGAACGATGCGGATGCCTCGTATGATGTTCTACGCGCCCAAAAAACAATTGCGGAAATGAAAACGATACCCGAGTTTGCCGTAGTGGTACCGAATACCCCACATCTTGAAAATACGGCCCGCATCTTGAAAGAAGAATGGGAAAAAATCGGCGTTACCGTTCAAATAGTGTCGCTTGATCCTCGCGATGTTTTCGAAAACGCAATAAAGACGAACAATTACGACATGATACTCTTCGGCAACGCACTCGAAAACGATTTCGATCTTTTTCCTTTCTGGCATTCTTCGGAACGGGTGTACCCCGGATTGAATTTATCCTTATACAAGAATGAGAAAGTGGACGCGTTGATCGACATGATTCGCCAGGAATCGGACATTGAAAAAAGGAAGAATATACGTGAACTCATCGGAGATTATATCATCGAAGACGCGCCCGCCCTCTTCCTCTACTCCGTTCCGTATACCTACATCGCCCGCGACGAGGTCGGGGGGGTACCTTTTTTCGAAACCGTTCCGGAAGCGCGCTACACAAGTCCTTCCGATCGTTTCTCTTCCATAACCGAATGGTTCGTCTCCCAGGCAAGAATTCTTCGTTAATACTATGAATATCACCGGGTATGAGAAACATATAAAAGAATTCGGACGACAACTGTCGTTCGAGCACATAGAGACGCACCATCTCGATGGTTTGCGCGGAAACCACACACCCGAGGAAATCGTCGTGTGTGGTATGGGAGGGTCCGGACTTTCAGCAAAAATACTCCAACTACTCTCGAAAGAACTTGAAATCCCCGCGCGCATTACGGCACACAAAGAATACGGGATCCCTGAATATGCGAATAAAAATACGTTCTTTATATTTAGTTCGTTTTCGGGAGAGACCGAGGAGACACTTTCGGGACTCGCACAGGCACTCCGTGAAAAAAAACGCGTGGCAATCGTAACAACCGGCGGTACATTAAAAGAGATCGCGGAGAAAAATCATATTCCATATGCGCTCTTTCCGAACGACGGGTTGACACCGCGCGAGGCTCTGGGGTATAATCTCTACAGCGTTCTCTCTCTCCTCCGGGTATATTTCCCGAAAATAGCGGCGGCGTCGCTTTCTTCTTGTGTGTTTCCGCGGTCGCTTAAAACACAAGGAAAGGCACTTGCGGGAAAAATAAAAGAGAGGATTTCCCTGCTGTACGCGGAAAATGCGTTTTCCGGAATACTTGACGTGTGGAAAGTAAACCTGAACGAAACCGCCAAACAATACGCATTTGTAAACCACATTCCCGAAATGAATCATAACGAAATTATGGCGACGGGAAATGTAAAGAATATGACCGCAATTTTTCTCGAAGATAAAAACGCGAATGCGACGATACAAAAAAGAGTGCGCCTATCGAAAAAAATTTACGTCACGCAAAAAATTCCTACAATAACAATTCCCCTTTCCGGAAAAACACTCCAGGAGCGCGTATGGCGATCCGTCATACTTTCGCATTGGACATCGTTCTTTATCGCACAAAAAAGAAACATAGATCCGTCAAAGACGGAACGGCTTGAAAAATTCAAGAAGGGGC
>JAJZPU010000035.1 GCA_021811055.1 bacterium | reverse complement strand
TAAGCTATTCTCATAGAAATGATATTAAAAAATATAATAATAGTTTTGTACCCGTAAATTATTTTATTAGCAATAAATTTGATTTTATAAGTGGTGTAATATTTTCAAAGGAAATGGTTCTAAGTCATCCCAATAATATTGGGAGTGATTGTATTTTTGTTAATAATCCATTTTCAAAAAATCCCGTCGATAGCGAATTTATAAATTTATTTAAAAGTTGGAATGCGGTGAAAAATGAAAACGAGGTAACTTTACAAAAAAATTATAAATAATTTACAAAATATGGTATCCCGCAAAAAAAACGCACTTTTGTGCGTTTTTTTGTTTTTTGCCTTCTTCTCTCTTTTTCTGTATAACAAACACAGGAACTAAATAACGGAGGAATATATGGGAAAGACGAAAAGTCGTCTCATGAAGGGAATGTATGTGCGGAAAGGAAAGAAAAAACCAAGCACTCTCTTCGGTATTTCGTATGGAGCGATGATGCCGAGAGATTTTCGGTTCGCGAAAAATGCGGGTTGGTACAACAAGGAGGGGGAAGAACTCGGGTTTGGAGACCTTTCGCCGCAAAATATCGAAAAATTGAAGAACGAACTTCTTCCCGGCGAACTCTTCATTGTTCTCTATGAGGAGGATTCCTGGGAGCGCACCATAAGCGAGGCGCACAAGAAGAATCCGAAAAAGATCGGAAATGGAAAGACGCCCGGACCGCTCTATGTCGCCGCACGCGCATGGATCATTGTCGCATCAAAGGTGGTCTATGAAGTGCGAGCATCCGTGGCACATCCGAGAGGTATGGGAATGCGTCTTGGTATTTCCACAAAGATCATTTCACGCGATGAAGCTGTAAATCTTATATTAAAAAACAAAAAACCGGAGTGACCTCCGGTTTTTTTTCTTCCTAATCGGAAAAGAGCATTTCCGAATTATTCTGCCGTCGCACACAGAGGCAGGGGCATTTCATTCCTTCCACCTCACCCAAGACATCGCTTGGTACATAGACATTTTCTTCGTTTAATCTGTTTATAATATCACCGCCTCGTGAAGTGCATTCTTCCGATGTGAGAGAGGGAAGATCCTTTAACGGCACCGTTTCACCCGCGGGTGCCGTCGCTTCTTTGTTTGAAAACACGAATTGCATCCCAAAGAAGAGTACGAGAAAAACAGCGATTGCAATGAGTACGATGTATGTGCTTTTTTCCATGATGTATCCAGTATACCTCTTCTGATTCCGCATGAAAAATTGTATGATGAGTGCATACTATTTTTTATGACAGGAAGTTTATTGGAACTCGCGATAGTCATTCTCGTCGCCGCCGCGCTCGGTGTTGCCGCAAAATTGTTCCGTCAGCCGGTCATTCTTGCGTATCTCGCGACAGGAATGCTCATCGGTTACTTCGGGTTTTTAAGCATACAGGACAAGGAGCTTTTTTCGGTGTTTTCCGATCTCGGCATCATGTTCCTTCTTTTTCTTGTGGGTCTTGAGATCAATTATTCCTCGCTTCGTCTTGTCGGAAAGACATCGGTTATCGTGGGGCTCGGTCAGGTCGTCGTGACCGCGCTTCTTGGGTATTTCATCGCGGTAGGACTGGGGTTCGCGACCATTCCGGCGCTCTATATTGCGGCCGCGCTCACATTTTCAAGCACCATCATCGTGGTGAAGCTCCTTTCCGATAAGCGGGAAATGCAGAGTCTCTACGGAAAGATAAGTGTGGGGACCCTTCTCGTGCAGGATATGCTTGCGATCTTCGCGCTTATTTTTCTCGCGGGACTCGAAGCGGGAGAAGGAGGCATGTGGTGGAGTCTTCTTGGTACGCTTGCGAAGGGAGTGGTGCTTTTCGCGCTCATGCTTTTTCTCGGGCGCACGGTGTTCCCGAAGATCTTCGGGAAGATCGGGCAGTCGCAGGAATTACTTTTTCTCACGAGTCTCGCGTGGCTCTTTCTTCTCGCCGCGGCGGTATCGAAGATCGGATTTTCGATCGAGATCGCGGGATTTCTCGCCGGACTCGCGCTCGCGAATTCCTCGGAGCATTTCGAGATCGCGTTCAAACTGCGTCCGCTCCGCGATTTCTTTGTGCTTGTATTTTTTGTCATTCTCGGCGCATCAGCGATATTCTCGAATATTTCCGGACTCACGTTTCCCATTATCGTATTTTCCATTTTTGTGCTTGTCGGAAATCCCGTCATCATTCTTTGCATCATGGGCATCATGGGATACCGTAAGCGCACTAGTTTTCTCACGGGAGTGGCGGTCGCTCAGGTTTCGGAATTCAGTCTTGTGCTCGTCGCTTTGGGATTGAAACTTGGGCACATCACCGAGAATGTGGTTGCGATCGTGACCGCGGTCGCCATTATTACCATCGCGCTTTCCTCATATCTCATCATGCATAGCGAGGGGATATTTAAGATGTTTTCTAAGGTGCTTTCCTTATTCGAGCGAAAAAAAACAAAAGAAACCGAGCTTTCCGATACGAGCGTGCTAAAGCCAATCGTGCTTATAGGGTCGGGGCGCACGGGGGAGAGTATTCTTTCGGGATTGCCGCGGAACGACGTGTTTGTAATCGATTTTAATCCGGAAGCCATTCGGAAGATAAAAGCGAAAGGATATTCGGTGCTCTATGGGGACATTGCCGACGAAGAAATATTCGAAACGGCGCATTTGAAACAAGCGCGCCTCGTCATTTCGACGAGTCCGGACGTGGATGACGGACTTATGATCCTTTCGCGTCTTTCCCTTCCCGATGACGTTCGTCCGAAGATCGTGGTCCGTGCCGATACGGAGGGGGACGCAAAAGAGCTGTATGCGCATGGTGCCGATTATGTGCTCTTACCCCACTTCACTTCCGGACAATATTTCGGGCAGACGATCGCGCTTGATCCGAACATGGAGATACTCGGGACACTCAAAGAGAATGATATGGCGCTCATGCAGTCCATCGACGGTGTGTAACTGCATTTTCCCGATATGTGTTCCGTGATATCCTGAAATACATGGAACAAAAACAAAAAAATTATTTTACGCCCGCCGCGCTTATCATCGGAGCGAGCATCGTTATCGGTACCGCGATCGTCGCCGTCACTTTTTATGATGTGAAGGCGCTTTCGAACGTCATCTCGGTCACGGGATCCGCGGAAAAACTCGTGACGTCGGATACGGTGAAGTGGGTAAGCGGATTTTCAAGAAATGTATCGGCCGACGGACTTCGGTCCGGGAGCGCCGACATGAAGCGCGACCTCAGGATCGTGCGCGCGTATTTCACCGAAGCGGGAATTCCCGAAACCGACATTGTGATACAGCCCGTTGCGACAAGTCCGGTGTGTGAGAGTCAGCAGAATGTCTTTTACGATAAGTCGGGAAATCAGAACTGCAATCGTACGACGGGATACCTTATGCGTCAGGAAATCGTACTGCAATCATCCGACGTCGAGAAGGTCACGAAACTGACACAGGAAGCATCCGACGCGCTTATCGAAAAGGGAGTGGTCTTCTCAAGCCAGAGCGTCGAATATTTTTACAACAAACTTTCCGATCTTCGCATCGAGTTGCTTTCCGAAGCAACGCAGAACGCGAAAACGCGCGCGAAGAAAATCGCGGAGAGTACGGGAGCGAAAATCGGATTCCTTCAGTCGGCGACAATGGGTGTCTTCCAGGTCACCGCAAAAAATTCGATGGATGTTTCCGATTACGGCTATTACGACACGAATTCGATAGAAAAGAAGGTTACCGCGGTTGTGCGCGCTTCATTTTCACTTAAATAATTGGAGTCCCCAGCGTTTCGCCATATACGCCGCGAGCACGAGGATGTTTTTCGGCGCGGATACGTTGCGGAACGCCCGGTTCCGTATCGCCTCGAATATTTTTTCGGGGCTTTTTTCATCCGCGTCGATAAGCGCGTATCCCGCGTCGAGAAACCGGATGTCGTGCGTATCAGATGTCGCGATATACGGCATGTCGTATATTTTCGCGCTTTTTGCGGCATAAAGGTTGAAATCGATCGTTCTCGAAAAGAACCACGAGAACTCCACCGCGTCAAAAAGCGCATGATGAAGGATAAATTTTTTTCGGAGCGCGTATCCCGCCGGAAAAAACGGATGAGGGGCGATGATAAAGCTTTCCGGATGATTTTTCCGGTATTCCGCAAGGTGTTCGAACGTCTCAATCGATAACACGTCCGCTGTGGCGTTGAGGATGACAACGTGCGCGCCCATTATCGTCCGCTCTATGCCCAATATGAGAAGAATTCCGAGGCTTGCCGCATAACAAACATCGGATTCGTCGCCTATGAGTGCGTTGTGGGGGGTCACCGCAAGGACGGAAAACCCGAGTTTTTTTGCGGCATCTATTGCTTCGCGGAGCGTATGGGAAATGTGGTCTTCCGGATCTCCGGCAACGTGCATATGAAGATTTGATTTCAGTTTCATCAGTTTTTGCTATAATTAAAGCACAGTCAGTCAAAAGGTCGATTGTTAAGTGATATGAAAAATTAAAATGATTCAAGATTGGACATCAGTTGTTGTGGGGTCGTTGCAGAACCTTTGGTTTGGCGTGATCGGCACCATCGGTACCATCATCGGAGCGCTTATTGTTCTTCTTATTGGTCTCGTTGTTGCGGCCGGTCTCGGAGCTCTTGTTGAACGCATTATAAATGCGGTAAAACTCGACAAGGCGCTCGCAAACCTTGGATTTCAGGAGTATTTCAACAGAGCGGGCGTTGCGTTGAACAGCGGAAAGTTTTTCGGAAAACTCGTCTATTGGTTCTTTGTCGTGGTGTTTTTGCTCGCGGCATCGGATATTCTCGGGTTTTACTCGCTTTCAACCTTCCTTAAGGAAGCGCTTCTCTATATTCCGAACGTGGTCGTCGGAGTGCTCATCATGCTTGCGGCAGTCATTATCGCAAACTTGTTGAAGCGCATCGTACAGGCCTCGGTGACGGGTGCGAAGCTCCACGCGGCGAAGTTTTTGGGATCGCTCACATGGTGGGCGGTCGTGATTTTCGGATTTTTTGCGTCGCTTTCCCAGCTTGGCGTTGCGGTTGTGATCATCAACGCGTTGGTCACGGGATTTGTCGCGATGCTTGCCATTGCGGGAGGTATTGCTTTCGGTCTCGGCGGCAAGGATTACGCGGGGCATCTTATTTCGAAATTCAGAGATCACGTCGAATAAGAGTGATTTTGAAGATCCCGCCGGACACTATGTTCCCGGCGGGGTTTTTAATTTCCGGGACTTGTCTTTTTTTATATGGTACGGTACCCTTAGCTCGTTATGAAAAGTTTTGCAATTATAGAAACAGGAGGAAAACAATATATGGTATCGAAAGGAGACACGATCTTGTGCGAGCGTCTCGGCGTTCCGGAAGGTCCGGTGCGTTTCGAAAAAGTGCTTTTGAAGAGTGACGGAAAAGAAGTGTCGTTCGGCACCCCATATATTTCCGGAGCGGTCGTTTCGGGAACGGTGCTCGGAGAGGGGAGAGATAAAAAGAAGGTGGTATTCAGATTTCATTCAAAGACCCGATACAGCAAGTTGAAGGGGCATCGCCAGGCGCATGCCGAAGTTTCCATAACGGATATCGCGTAATAAAAGGGAAAAACGCGTTGCGGACGAACGACGGAGGGGTGAAGCCCCTCATTTTTTTTGGTATGATACTATTAATGTGTACGCTTACTCGAAAAGATGCCGGACAGATGACACTTCCTTTTATTCTTCTTGTAAGCGGCATTATCGTTGAAATTGCTATCGCTGGGTCCTTTGTCGCTTATTTTTTGAGCACATCGGGATACGGAGAGCGTCTGTCGGTGCGCGCAAATGCCGCGGCGTATTCGGGGATCCGCGATGCGATACTGAGGATTTCGCAAAATAAGGAATTTGTTTCGAATGCCTGCACGGCGCCATTTACCTATTCGGTGACCGTCGGATCGGATGCAACCAGTGTTTCCGTTTGTAGAACAACGGACGAAACGAACGGGAGATACGCGTATGTGGTGCAGAGTATCGGTACCGCCGGAAGCAGACAGAAAAAACTCAACACGCAACTTTCCGTCGATATAGTAACGGGACGCGTGCAACTCGAATCGATAGAAGAACAAACGATAGAATAATTATATATTTTACAATGAATTATTTTTCCGGTTTTTTAGAAAAGACAACTCATCTTCTCGAACAATTAAGTTCGCGTCCGGAGCTCGGCGGTCTTCAGATAAGCAATATCGGGATACAGTATATCGGCATTTCGGGAAAGACACCGAAAGCGTATTCGTTCAGATTCCCGCCGGGAGTTGTTGTTGATGGACACATTCAGGACAAGGAGCAGTTTAAGAATATATTGTCGCAATTGCATGACGCCGTGCTTCCGGGAAAACCCACTCAGATTATCCAGATCGTGGGAGTGCTTCCGAGTTCACTCGTCTATACACAGAGTTTTACCATACCAAACGTGGGAGAAGAAAAACTCGAAGAATCAGTGATCCTCAATCTTCAGATGATTTCACCACTTCCTCCCGCATCGTCGTATATGAGCTGGCAGATGCTTAGCGAGTCCGTGGAGCGCTATGAACTTTTGGGAGCGTTTATTGAAGCGTCCATTGTCGATGAATTGAAGAATATTTTTACTTCCGCCCGTTTTTATCCCGTCGCTTTCGAATTCCCGTCGCTTTCGATCTCCAGACTTCTTGCAACATCCGCCCGCACCAAGGAAAAAAATATTCTCTTGCTTCAGGTGTCGAGTGATGGTATCAACCTTTCGATTATAAGAAGAAACAAGATACATTTCGATTATTTCAGGTCGTGGCGATCAATTCAGGGAGAGGACAATCAGATATCGCGGGATCGTTTCAACCAGGTGATCGTTGAGGAGGTGCGAAAAGTGATCAACTTTTCGATGAGTAAATTCAGGGAGAAGATCGACGCGGCACTGCTCGTGGCCCCCGGATTCGAAGAGGAGGTAAAAAAAGTCATAGGGGAAAATTTTTCCATTACCATCGAACCACTTGCGGTAGCAACGGAGGGTATGTCTCCCGTGTGGTATGTGCCGCTCGGCGCGGCGAAACGGGATATGATGCATTCCGGAAAACGGGAAGAATATATAAATTTGAATAGGGAAACGTCGGCCGATATTTTCTTCGAAGAATATACGTCCCGCTTTGTCAGGTTGTGGAGAAATGTATTTATTCTTGTTCTCGGATTCTTTCTTGTGGTGTTCCTCTCCTCGTATCTTTTCCTGCGTGGGCAGAGGAATTCCATTCAGGGGACTATTCTTTCTTCGAAAACGCAGGTAAATCAGAACGAACTAGATCTCTTGAAAGAGAAGGCTGAACGGTTTAATACGCTTGTGGGAGCGCTTCAAAGTACATCAAATAATGTTGGCGAATGGCGTGCGTTTCTCGGTGATTTTCTCGATCTTGCCGAAAAAAATAAGATCACCGTCGATCGGATCGATATTTCATCGCTTGACGCGCTGATACTCGTGTCTGCCACATCTCCCGACAACATGTCCGCGATCGCGTTCAAAAATACCCTTTCCGAATCGGGAAGGTTCGAGAACGTGGTCATCCCGCTTCTCAGTATAAAAGAGCTCGAGAACGGATCGGTTGGATTTTCGCTCAGCTTTTCTTTGAAACAGCGAATGTTACGTTAATGGAGCCTCTTCGAGTATCGAAGAAAAAACTTTTTTAAGCGTCCGTGCATCGGCATCTGTTTCCTTTGAGAGCACGAATGAGAGTGCTTTCTTTCTTTTTTCTTCAATGGGGTTTCTGATCCCTATGCGTATCCGCCAAAACGATTGCGTGCCGAGAACGCGTATGATGTCGAGAATACCGCGGTGTCCCGCGGCACTTCGGTTGTAGTCTATTTTGTAATTACCCATGTAAATGTCGGCATCGTCGTGTGCCACCACCATCTTTTTCGGAGGGATTTTAAAGAAAGACAGTGCACGAAGGATCGCGCTTCCCGACTCATTCATAAATACAAGCGGAGTGATAAATATACGCGTATCGTATTTCGCGTAGACGAAAAGCCCGGATGAGTGCTTTTTCCATTGCGCGTTTTTGGTGTTCCGGTCCGCGGCGTATGATACGAACTGCATTCCCGCATTATGGAATGTTTCCGTGTACGCATCCCCGGGATTTCCAAGTCCGGCAATGAGACGTATGTCGGTAAAGTTGAATTTTTCATTCATATTCCATACAATTATCGCATACTCAATATACATTTTCTATTTATGAAGAAAGTTTTATGGTCCCTGTTCGAGATGTTCGAGACGGTCGCCGTCGCGGTGGTTGCCGTGGTGCTTGTCCGCGCGTTTGTCGTTCAGCCGTTCGTGGTGAGTGGTGCGAGTATGGAGCCGACATTTTTCAACGGAAATTATCTTCTCGTGGATGAACTTACCTATACATTTCGTAATCCGCAACGGGGAGAGGTCATCGTGTTTCGATATCCCGCGGATCCGAAGTCGTTCTATATAAAACGCATCATCGGTCTTCCCGGAGAACGCATCGTGCTCGAGGGAGGGCATCTCACCGCGTATAATGGCGAGAAAAAAGTTGATTTGAACGAAGAGCTATATTTGAACGGACGGTTTACACAGGGCTCGTTCGAGGTGACGCTTGGAGAGAGCGAATATTTCGTGATGGGAGACAACAGAAATTTCAGTTTTGATTCGCGAAGCTGGGGTCCGTTGCCGAAAGACGATATTATCGGTGTGGTACGGATCCGCCTTTGGCCGGTAAACGAAGTGCAGGCATTTTCCGCGCCAACATATTAACCGTTGTTTTCATTATGAATAAAAATAACAAAGAGAAAAAAAATACCAAAGTCCATAA
>JAJZPU010000034.1 GCA_021811055.1 bacterium | reverse complement strand
CATTGCGGCGTGTCGTTCGGATGAATGGTTCGGTCCTTGCTTTGTCGGATCTCCCTGGTATGCCTGTGCGCTTGGTATTGCGAATGTTCCCGCAACGATACCTAAGACGCCGAGGCCCCACATTATCTTTTTCCTCATAAGGATTTTTAACGTTCTTTCTTCGACCTTTCACTATCTGCTACGCGGCACCGGAATAAATTCTTTCGCGCCCTCCATCGGATTCATTTTTCTCCATGGACGTATTTCATTCACGCGGAACATTCCCGGTGCTCCAGGCTCTCCGATGATGCGCACCTGCATTCCTGGCATAAGCGGCACCGGCGCGCGCCAGAGTGCGTTCGTGATGTCGATACGCCATCTATTTTGCTGAAGGTCGACGAATTCAAACATGTCGTTATCGATCTGGTTTCCGATGCGTCCCGCGATGAGTCCGACGTCCGGTCTTCTCCACACATCGAATTTTGTCCGCATAACGGCGCGATACGGCGGGATTACTTTTGAGGTGAATTCATCCATCCATTCTCCGATGCCGAATGCATACGCGGCCGATCCAAGGATGACGCTTACGCACACACTCCCTCCGATGATGAAGTAGGGCATGAATCGGTATCCCGATTTAGTGTTCTTAAATTCACGGTATGCAAGCCACACACATATACCAAGGAGCACTATCCATATGTACGGCAGACTTTTAAGAATATGCTCCTCGAGAGAGGTGTTTAGTTGGGGATATATATCCCAGTCGTAATCGTCAATGAGGAAGATAATAACCGCAAACGATATCGATCCTATAACGACCGATGCCGCCCAGAATATCCAAAATATCGAATTTTTTATCGCGAAGAACCACCGCGGTTTTTTCGCAATTTCTTTGTTCTTTATTTTCTCTAATATTTTTTCTTTTATTGATTCCATGATGATGATAATAGGGGATTGTGTTCGACTTCTTTTTTTAGTTTGTCCTTTGCCCGATTCAGAAGTGTTGCGACGGTGCCCGGTGGTTTTTTTAGAATATCCGATATCTCTCCGTAATCTTTATCCTCGAGAAAACGAAGCACGAGTACGTCGCGGTATTTTTGATCGAGCGTGTCGATAATTCTCCGTATCTCATCTGCCGCGATCGTTTTATCAAGATATTCTTCGGAGTGAGCCTCATCAGCTATTTTTTCAGCGATCTCGTCGAATTCTTCCTGTGAGAGGATCTTTCTTGCCGCGTCATGTCGTATTCGCGAGACCGCTTCGTTGTGTGCGATACGGTATATCCAGGATGAAAATTTCAACGTCGGATCGAAGTCTTCTATGTTCTCATATGCTTTTACGAACGTTTCCTGGAGAATTTCTTCGGCATCCTCTTTTGTGAATACGCCGATACGGAGTATATAGCGGAGCAGTTTTTTTTCGTACCGTTCAATAATACGTGCGTATACTCCCTCGTCATCGCGCGCTTTTTCCGCAAGTAGTTCGTCGGAATCGTTCGTATATTGTTTTTGTGGAACGGTATTCACTTGTTGTAGTACGGGCGTATCGCGGCGTTTCTTTCGTGTTGTCGCGATTATTTTCGTCCGTTTTCTTATTTCTCATTATACCTTTTGTGTAGAAATCATGCGTTTTTTGGCATATAATGACGAAATAACAGATATATATGTTGAAAGATATTTCAAAGTTTTCACTTCCCGAAGTCGAAGAAAAAGTGCTTGAATTCTGGCGCGATAACGGTATTTTCGAAAAATCCCTCCTGAAAAACAAGAAGAAAAAAGAATTCGTCTTTTTTGAGGGACCGCCCACCGCAAACGGGCGTCCCGGAATTCACCACGTTCTCGCGCGTTCGTTCAAGGACATCATTCTTCGTTATAAGACGATGCGCGGATTTTACGTGCCGCGGAAAGGGGGATGGGACACGCACGGACTTCCGGTGGAACTCGAGGTGGAGAAAAAACTCGGGTTCTCAACGAAAAAAGACATCGAGAAATTCGGCATTGCGGCGTTTAACGACGCATGCAGGGAGTCGGTGTGGACGTACAAGGACGAGTGGGAAAAACTCACGACACGCATGGGATTCTGGCTCGATCTGAAGCACCCGTACGTAACATACAAGAACTCGTATATGGAAACGCTGTGGTGGATTTTTCACGAAGCGTGGAATAAAAAACTTCTCTATCGCGGACACAAGGTGGTGCCGTGGTGTCCCCGATGCGGCACCGCGCTTTCGTCGCACGAACTTGCCCAAGGATATAAGGAAACGGAAGATAGATCGGTCTATATAAAATTTCGTCTTCTGCCACATCAGAAATTCGGAACGTCGGGCGCGTATGAGACTAAGGAAGCGGCATATGTATTGTCATGGACCACGACTCCGTGGACACTTCCCGGAAACGTTGCGCTCGCGGTGGGAAAAAATATAAATTATGTCGGGGTGCGGATCGATGGCGCAAAAGAACTTCTTATTCTCGGAGAGGATACGGTAGATAAGGTGCTCCATGGTCACGCGATAGAAAAAGTACACACTTTCAAAGGAAGTGATCTTCTGGGGCTTGAATATATGCCGCTTTTCGATGTTGCTGCGGTAAAAAGCGGAGATAAAGACAAAAAAGCGTACAAGGTATACGCCGCGGATTTCGTGACAACAACCGATGGAACGGGAGTAGTGCATACGGCCGTTATGTACGGAGAAGACGACTATAACCTCGGAATAAAAATAGGACTTCCTGCCGTGCACACCGTTGATGAGGCGGGGATATTCCTCCCGGATGTTCC
Source organism: bacterium (assembly GCA_021811055.1). Taxonomy (GTDB): domain Bacteria; phylum Patescibacteriota; class Minisyncoccia; order UBA6257; family GWB1-50-10; genus GWA2-45-9. The sequence continues at coordinate 6,567 of JAJZPU010000034.1, read as the reverse complement.
GCACGTCGGTGGAATGCCGGCGAAAAGTCAGAAGACGGAAGCATATATATTCGATGCGCTTAAGAATTCGGGGAATTTCTTTGCCGAAGAGAAATACAAACACGAATATCCGTTTTGTTGGCGATGTGGTTCGCCGCTCCTGTATTACGCTCGGAATTCGTGGTTCATAAAAATGAGCTCGCTCCGTGGACGTCTCATTTCGGAGAATAAAAAGATACAATGGATTCCCGATCATCTGAAATACGGACGATTCGGTGAATGGATTCGTGAAGTGAAAGACTGGGCGATCTCACGGGAACGTTTCTGGGGGACACCGCTTCCCATCTGGGAGTGCTCATCCTGCGGACACATAAAAGTGATCAAGGCGGCAAAAGAATTCGAAAAGGCGATAGGGAAGAGTACAAATTCCTATATATTCATGCGCCATGGAGAGGCGGAAAACAATACGCGACACCTCATCAATTCGTGGCCAGAACCGGAAAAACTTCCACTCACACTCAAGGGAACCACGCAGGTGGAAAAAAGCGCCCGCGCACTTAAAAAGGAGAATATTGACGTTATATTCGCATCCGATATTACCCGCACCAAACAGACCGCGGAAATCGTCGCGAAAGCGATCGGAGTAAAGGAAGTGCATTTTGACGCGCGCTTGCGCGAATTTAATTTCGGCGAATTCAACGGAAAGTCATATACACTGTATGCGCCATATTACGGAAATCGTGCGGAAAAATTCACGAAGCGGACACCGAATGGGGAAAATCATGCCGATCTTCGGAAGCGCGTTTATGAATTCATTCTCGAGACGGAAAAGAAATATAAGAACAAAAAAATACTTATAGTGACGCACGACGGACTCGTTTACATGCTTCACACGATCATAAAGGGATGGTCGACCGATGCTCAATTGCGCGAAAAAGAAAAACGCGGCGTCGATTACGTAAAAAATGCCGGGTTTGAGAAAGGAAGATTGAACACCGTGCCGAGAGATGCTACGGGAGCATTCGATATGCATCGCCCCTATGTGGATGCGATGAAATTTTCCTGTGAGAAATGTAAAAAAGGAATAATGACGCGCATTCCCGAGGTTGCCGACGTGTGGTTCGATTCGGGGGCAATGCCGTTCGCCCAGATGCATTATCCGTTCGAGAAAAAAGGAAAGACCGCGCTTCCGTATCCGGCGGACTACATTTCCGAAGCGATGGACCAGACGCGGGGGTGGTTTTATACACTCCTTGCGGTCGGTGTAATCCTGGGGAAGGGAACTCCGTATAAAAACGTGATATCGCTTGGACTGGTGCTTGATAAGAACGGACAGAAGATGTCGAAATCGAAGGGTAATGTCGTGAGTCCGTGGGATATGATAGCGAAATACGGTGTCGATGTGTCGCGGTGGTATTTCTATACCGTAAATCCGCCGGGAGAGCCGAAGCGGTTCGACGAGGCGGATCTCGCGAAAGTATCCCGCCAGGTGTTCTCACTCCTCTACAATTCTTTCGTGTTTTTCGATCTGTATGCGGATAAGAACGCGTATAAGAAGCCGATTAGCGCGTCGGAGTGTACGCTTCTCGATTCGTGGATATTGCACCGACTTTCCGAAACACAATCGCGCGCCACTGGTTTTCTCGATGTGTATGATGTCGGAAACGCGGCACGTGACATTGAAAATTTCGTGAACGATCTTTCGCGCTGGTATATTCGCCGTTCCCGCAAGCGTCTGCAGCGTCCGGAAAATAAAAAAGACCACATAACCGCGTCGAAAGTGCTCGGATATGTGCTTTTCGAAACCGCGAAACTTCTCGCGCCATTCACCCCGTTTTTTGCGGAGGCACTCTATGCGTCATTGCCGCAGAAAAAAACATCGGTTCACCTCGAAGATTGGTCGAAAGTATCCGCCGCGCACCAAAAAAGTTTTACGACATCATTCGAAAAAATGGAATCGGTGCGTATGATCGCGAGCGCCGCGCTCGCAAAGCGTGCGGAAACGGGAATCAAAGTTCGCCAGCCGCTTGCGACCCTTACAATTTCTTCCGACAAGACGAAACTCACTCCTCGCGACACCGAATACATAGCGATATTGAAAGACGAGATAAACATCAAAGAGGTGTTGTTTAAAAAGGGGATGAACGAGGATATTCTTCTTGATACCGTTATCACGCACGCACTTCGTGAGGAAGGATTGCTTCGGGAACTTGTTCGCGTGATACAGGATTTGCGTCAAGACGCGGGACTCCGCATGAAGGACGTCGTCTCTCTTCTTTTGGACGGTCCGGAAGAAATCCGCTTTATCACGGAGAAGAATGAGATGCGGCTGAAAAAAGATGTGGGAGCAAAATTACTCACATTCGGGCACTCTCCGAAAATAGATGCCGAGATACACACAAAGATCGACGAATGGGAGGTGTGGGTTGGATTGAAAAAATAAGAAACACCATTGGGATCATAAAAAATACCGCCACACGTGGCGGTATTTTTTATTCCTGTTCTCTATACCAATTTTGATCATCTTCCCTTCTTTTCATTTCTTCCTTCGCTTCTTCCTCAGTAATAACACGATCGTCGTTCGTTACAAATATCTTTTCTTCTTTCTTCTCCGGACCCGGAAAATTTATTTTTTCTCCTTCTGGCATGGATTTATATGATTATGATGATATTTTCGACTGTTTTATTATACTTCTTTTTCTATTTTTTGACAAGTTATTGGCAGACGCCCGTTTTTCTCCGTATTTCCTTCATTTTTTCCTTTGCGATCTTTTCCGCGCGTTTTCCTCCCGCAACAAGTGCCGCGATTACCGCGCTTTTCTTCAGTGCCCGCTTCTTCTTCTGGAACGGAAGAAGTGCGGCGACTACCGTTTCTGCGAGGTCGGATTTGAATTCGGCATATCCTTTTTCCTCATAACGTTTTTCGAGATCGCCAATGGAGATTCCGCTTATCGAGGAATAAAGAAGGAGAAGATTCGAGACGGCTGGCTTATTCACTGGATCACAGATGATATTCTTTCCCGAATCTGTGACCGCCCGTTTTATTTTTTCGCGTATCTCTTCGGGTGAATCGTCGAGGAAGAGACATCCCCCAGGACGCGATTTGGACATTTTTTTCAGCGGATCATCAAGACTCATGAGGCGGGGGACATCCGCAAGGAGTGGTCTCGGTTCCTCGAATGTCTTTCCAAACCGTGCGTTGAATTTTCTCGCAAGCGTGCGGGTGAGTTCGGTGTGCTGTAACTGGTCTTCGCCGACCGGCACGGCTTTTGCGTCGTAAAGAATGATATCCGCCGCCATAAGGACGGGATACGCAAAAAGTCCGACATTTATGTTTTCGGGACGCGATTCCGATTTATCCTTGAATTGCGTCATCCGACGAAGCTCGCCGAACGGCGTGATTGTGTTCAAAATCCAGGCGAGCTCGGTATGCTCGGGAATATCAGACTGAAGGAAGATCGTCGATTTTTTCGGGTCAAGCCCCGCGGCGAGGTAGGAGAACGCGACATCCTCGATCTGTTTCGATTTTTCTTTCGGGTCGAATTCCTCAGTCATCGAGTGGAGATCGGCAATGAAGAAAAAGCAGTCGTATTTTCCGGAATCCTGGAGCGCCACGAAGTTCTTCAGTGCGCCGACGTAATTTCCGATATGTAATTTTCCGGTGGGTTGAATGCCCGATACGAGGCGGGGTTTCATATTCATTAGTATAAGATATTAGATATTAAGTATAAAGTATGAAAAAAAGGAAGTGCCCTCCAGGGGAGGGCAACAATATTTACATTAAACAAAGAATCGGTAATAACAAACCTCTCCAGCGCCAAATGCTATGCCAGCGAGAAAGACTCCGAAGAGAAGACTTTGAAATTCATTTAAGTCTCTTTTGAAGTCAATTTTTTCAACCTTAAGTGTTACCACTACAAAAAATAGGGTTAGTACTATCATTGAAATAAGATGGACCGCTATCATTGGTTTAGGCAGAATCATAATAGACGTCGATGGGAGGAGTGCTGGTAAAAATGAAGCAATTGTGGCGAAGAAATAAAATGTGAATCCGATGAAAAACAATCCTTTTTTCATATCATCCTCTATTGTTTTTTGAAATTTCTTTTTATCCTGGCTTTCTTATTATACCACATAATATATTATTCTGTCAATATAATATACTAAAAACCCGCTTAAACTGCGGGTTTTGTAGGTGATGTGTATTTGATATTACACCTCTATAATCACCGGAAGTATCATCGGGCGGCGTTCCGTCTTGTTGAACAGGAACTGACCGATCTGATCGCGTATAAGTGTTTTCGCATAGTCCGCATCCACCGTTTGCCCCTTCGGTGCGCGTCCCAGAATGCCGCGTATCTTTCTCCTGATATCATCCAGAAGATCCTGGTTTTCCTTTAGGTAGATAAAACCGCGGGAAATGATATCCGGGTTCTTTAATATCCGTCCCGACTGTTTGCTTATGGTTGTGATGATGACAAGCATTCCTTCCTGCGCAAGTGTACGCCGGTCGCGCAGCACCACCTCTCCGACATCTCCGACACCGAGCCCGTCCACCATAACGTAGAACGCGGGAACCTGCTCATCGGTTATCTCGATAGAGTCTTTCGTTATTTCCGCAACGACACCGTTATCGAGAAGTACCGTGTTTTCCGGCTTCATTTTCAATTCGTCCTGCGCAAGACGCGCATTCCGCCAACGCATGAAATAGTATCCGTGTATCGGAATGAAGAACTTCGGCTTTATGAGCCGCATCACCGTTTTCAATTCCTCCTGCGGTGCGTGTCCCGATGAGTGAATGTCGAGCATTTTGTGATGATAGACAAGCGCTCCCTGACGGGAAAAATTATCCTTCAAGGTCTGGACGCTCCGTTCGTTTCCCGGAACAACAGACGCCGAAAGCACCACGGAATCGCCGGGGCGTATCTTTATTTGTTTATGTTCTCCGTTCACGATACGCATCAGACTCGCGTTCGATTCTCCCTGTGCGCCGCTACAAAGGATGAGTAGTTTGTCGTCGTGATATTTATGTATCTCGTCGAGCTGTATGATGGTCCCTTTCGAAAACTTTATGTACCCGAGCCGTTGCGCGATCTCAAGATTTCCCTTCATGGAAAATCCGCTGATCGCGACCTTTCGTCCGAGTTTCTCGGCTATTTTTATTATTTCCGTGAGGCGATCGATGAGTGACGCGAATGCGCCGACAATGATGCGTCCTTTTGCCGCTCGAAAGAGTTTTTCGAGCTCCTGTTCAACGATCCGTTCCGAAAGCGCATATCCCGGCACCTCGGCTCCGGTCGAATCGAGCATAAGAGTGTGGATTCCTTCCTTTCCCACCTGTTCCCATACATCGAGTCCGCGCGGTTTGCCGTTCGTGTCGTAGTCGAACTTAAATTCTCCCGGATGCACGATGTTTCCCACCGGAGTGCGAAGTATCATACCGAATCCATCGGGGATATTGTGTATCACGTCGAAGAACGTAATGGCAAAATTTTTCGATATCTGCCGTGTTTCTCCGCCGGTAACAAGTTCGAATACGGGTTTCGGCGAAAGAGGAAAATCCTCCTGGCGCTTCATTATTATTTCTTTCGTCAGTCTCGTTGTATAAATCGTCGGATTTCCGAGCTTATCGAGGATGTAGGGGATCGCTCCGATGTGATCGTAGTGTCCATGAGTAATAATAATTCCCTTTATTTTTTCTTTTTTCGACTCAAGATACGACGTGTTCGGAATGATGTAATCTATTCCAGGAGTTTCCTCCTCGGGGAATTGGATTCCCGCGTCGATAATGAGAATTTCATCCTCATACTCGAAGAACATCATATTTCTTCCGATCTCTTCAAACCCCCCGAGGGGGACGTAACGGAGCACGTCGTGCGACGGTTTTGTTCCCGATCGCGTGGATTTCCGTACGATTTTTTTTATATGTGTTTTTTTTGTGTTCATATATTTGTTTTTTTTGTTTATGTACGACATATGTTTTTTTGCTGGGAAGCAGTGTGCAGCAACTCCGCAAACTCAGCATGTGCCGGGAGAGGGACTTGAACCCTCACCGCCTTGCGGCGATAGCGCTCTGAACGCTACGTGTCTGCCGATTTCACCATCCCGGCGTTTTTTATTTTTTTGAGTGTTATTTCCGCAGCCCCTTCTTGAATTTTTCAAGCCGCTCCGTCTTTGACGGATCTATGTTTCTTTTTTGCGCGATAAAGAACGATGTCCAATGTGAAAGTATGACGGATCGCCATACACGCTCCTGAAGTGTTTTTCCGGAAAGGGGAATTGTTATTGTTGGAATTTTTTGCGCGGTGTAAATTTTTTTCGATAGGCGCACTCTTTTTTGTATCGCCGCATTCGCGTTTTTATCCTCGAGAAAAATCGCGGTCATATTCTTTACGTTCCCCGTTGCCATAATTTCGTTATGGTTCATTTCGGGAATATGGTTCACAAATGCGTATTGTTTCGCGGTTTCGTTTAAATTTATTTTCCACACATCGAGTATTCCGGAAAACGCATTTTCCGCGTACAGCAGGGAAATCCTCTCTTTTATTTTTCCCGCAAGTGCCTTTCCTTGTGTTTTAAGCAGATCGG
>JAJZPU010000033.1 GCA_021811055.1 bacterium | reverse complement strand
TTGTCTTCCATTTATACTCCGTTTTATTGAATAATACTTTTCATAGCGTACAATAAGAAAATAGTATGTGTCAATCGATCTTTTCGCTGCCCTTCGGTGCTATAATAAAAAGAACAAATAAAAGTTCATGACCTATTTCGGTTTATTACTTATTGTTTTGGGGTGGGGCTATCAGGCGTGGTCGCTTTTCGGAGGAAACAAAGCTATCCGGCCGGTTTTTGTCGGAACATATGCTCTGGGAGTGCTTTTCCTTATGCTCGGTGTTTCTCCGATACGCATTTCGAACCTCATATCGCTCGACGGTCTTTCGTTCGTTATCGCAATCGTTGTCCTTATACTGATTTTAAGAAAAGAGAAAACAACGGTATAATCAGACGCATATGGATATACGTATATTGGCTCGTGTCGTCACGTACGACGCCGACAAAAAAAAGGTACTGCTGGTGAAGAACCGCGGAATGGATTTTTGGTATGCGCCGGGGGGTGGATGGGAATATGAAAAGGAAAACATTCTCGAGGCGGCAAAGCGGGAAATCAAGGAAGAAACGGGACTTGATATCAAAATCATGAAACTTCTGTATATGCAGGAATTTCACGCGGCGGAAAATTCGGTTTTTTTCGAAACGTTCTGGCTTGCGGAGCCTTTGGGACACAAGACTCTCAATGAATTACACATCGATCTCGATCCCAAAGGACAGGTAGAGACGGCGCGATGGTTTTCCAAGGAAGAGATCCAGGAACTGAAGGTATTTCCGAAAAGACTCAAAAACACGTTTTGGGAGAATGTCGAGAGAATTCTCGACGCGGAAGATCCGTTTATCGGGGTGAGTTAGTATCCCTTTTTTTTGCCAGACAAAAATAGTTCATCGCACAGGCATTCAACGGCCATCGTTTTGTCGCACCGAGGAACGGATAGCGGTCGATCAATACGTAGAACCGCCTGAAGAAGGGGAGCCAGCTTCTGATAAGGTCCCCACCCCTTTTCTCTTCGACAAAAAACCCCGATGTATACAACAGTCGGTTCAGCCAGCGGGACGTCGTGAAATTTTCGATCCCCGATCCGTGATTTCCCCAGGCGTCCCATGTTTTTTTATCGTGGAACGAGTCGTAAATTTTTTTTACGAGTCCGGCAAGATTCAGATAATTCGGAACGCTGAATATAGCGTACCCTCCGGGTTTCATGACCCGCGCGCATTCGCGTATCACCGCGTCCGGTTTGAGGCAGTGCTCCAGCACTTCCGTGCAGATGACGAGGTCGAATGAGTTATCGTCGTAGGGCATATGCTCCGCATTCGCACAAATGACGCGGAGAGGTATGTTTATATTTTCCGGTGATCTTTTCACCGCTTCCACGACTTTCGGGGAAATATCGAACGCTTCGATCTCCGAAACGAAACGAGATATAGTCTCGAGATTGTTCCCGATTCCCATTCCCACATCAAGGCAGATTTCGTTTTCATTCCGTCCTATATCCGCCAAAAAATCCTTGAGTATCAGCTGCTGCCATGGAACGGAGGTGTGAGCGTGGATATTGATCCTTTCCTTGTAATACTCGGTGCGTTTTTTGTGTTTTTGTACTATTGTTTTCATAACATTATTTCTCCGTTCTGTATGTTTCGGGGGTTTTTTTGGTGAGGCTCCAGAGGGAGAATTTGAAAAAACCGAGGAGTGGTCCTATGGACACGAGAACGAGTTCCAGAGGAATAAATACGATAAGTGCCAGGTCTTTTGTTTTGAATTCGTAGAAACGCTTTTCCGCCATCGTTTCCCATAGTTTCATTTTAGAGTAAAAGAATATAATTGGAATGAATATGGAAAGGAGTGTGATCAAAGCAAGCAGAAAGTGTCCCGTCGCGAGTGTCCATAGAAACAGGAGAGCAAAGACGGGTCCCCTGAAGATCCAGAGCGCGTTTCTGTATGTTTTATAAAGCATGAGCCAGCACCCGAAGAGCGGGTCGATCGGCATCACCTTCCTTGCTATCTTTACGTCTTCGACGAAGAGCGCCTCTCCCAAAAACCAGACCGATGCCTGTCGTATCGATTCACGGACCCCTCGTGCGACGCCCACGGTGTCAAAGACAGGGAGAAGCCGGATGTCCCCTTTAAGATACGAAATGACGTGTCCCAGGCGGGTATCCTCGATCGGTGTGGGAAACGATCCGAGTCGTTTCAGATAGTCCCATCGCACAAAAAGTCCATGTCCGATGCAGTAGCGCATCGTATAACGGAGAAAAAACACCTTCTTTTTTAGAAGTTCCGATTGTTTCAGGAAATTATAATTTTCGTAGGAAAACGCGTAGGTGGTCTGTAAGAATGAGAAACCACGCGAAAGAAATCCACCTATGCTGTTGTCGTGAACGTTGAAATTTTTGAAATAAAGCGATGGTTGTTGGTATACGTTCGGAAAATCATTTTGAATGGCATCGGACGCGAGAAGGGCAAGCGTATCCGCGGGTATTGTCGAGTCGATGTCGTAGACGCCAATATATGTTTTTTCGTCGAAAAACGCGTGGGAGAGACGTTCCAATTCCGCAAGCGCGTAATTCAGCTGGTCGGATTTCACGCCCGTTTGGAACGGGTAGTGTAGGTGAAGGAATTTTTCGTAGCCGCAGGCCGCATTGAGTTTCGGAAGTTCAAGTTGTGTTTCTTCAATGCTGTTCGGGTGGATGTGTCCGTTTTCGAATTCTCTTTCCGTCGTCACCACGACAATCTTCAACTTTTCTTTTGGATAGCGCATCCGGGAAAAATTTTGAAGCGCGGCGTTCAAGATTTTTTCTTCGCGCAGCACGGGGAGAAGAATGCATATGTTCGGAGAAAGGGCGGGGACGGGGGATGCGTCGAGACGCTTGAGGTGCCGCGAAAGAAAATTGCCGGTCGCAACGATCCGCATACCGGCAATGATGCTTTGGAGAAAAATGACCGCGATGAATATTGTGAGTGTCGTAGTGACCATTTTAGCGTGCCAGTTTTGAAAAATCGCCCGGTTTTGGACGGAACATCAGACGCAGTATTTTTTTCTTTTTCAGGGTGCGGAGCTCCTCCAGGAGACACATATCCAGTTTTTTGACACACTCGATCTCCGCGAATTTTTTCAGATAGATGCTCCGTTTCATTCGGACGAGCATGCTCTTTGCGTTCGCGGGGTGGAGGTATGCGACACATACGTCCACGCCTTCGACGCGGAGACGTTTCACTGATTTTTCGAAGTCGGAAAGCGCTTTCCGCGAATTTTTTTTCAGAAATACTTTTGCGAACACAATGCTTGAAAGCGCGCTTCTTTCGATGACTACCACGTTGTCACGAAGCGCGAGCGCCGCGCCTTTTTTCAGATTTTCTTCATGCGTGTGAATATACCAATCCGTGAGGGAATCCGGGCTTCCGAGTCTTACCCCCGCCCGTACATGGTGGGGTTCTTTTATTATATGTGCGTGATATTTTATTTTGAGTGCCCGGGCGAGCGTTGTTTTTCCGCTTCCCCAGACACCCTCGAGGATGATGAGTGTCACCCTCTTTTTTGCTTTGTTTTTTTTCATACAACGGTCATTTGAAAAAAATAAAGGGACAATTGTCATTGTCCCAGTTTTTCTGAAACCATATCCCATATCTGTCGGTGTATGGTTTCGATTGGAAGTGTTCCGTCAATGACTATCCAGCCGTTTTCTTCCGCGAACGCGCGACACTTTTCATGTACCGCTTCATAGAAGCATACGGTATCGGCATCGAATGTGTCGGTTTCGCCGCGTCGTACTCTCCGTTCAAATGCGATCTGCGGAGGCACGTCCAAGAGGAAGGTCATATCTGGCTTTAGATTCTCGAAGGCAAGTGTGTTCAGTAATGCCACGTGCTCTCTCGGTCCTTTTGAAAGTGGTCCGAAGTTCAGATGATAGACGAAGAAGGAGCCGCTCCATCTGTCCGCAAGAACGATGTTTCCGTTCTCAAGCGCCGCAACCGTTTTTTCGAACTGTTTCCGGTGCAGTGCCTGGTAAAGGAACATATAGGAAAGCGAATCGGAAGCTATTTCGAATGTCTTCAAGAATTTTTTGAACGCGGTTTCCTGCGACGGTTTTTTCGCTTTCGTTATGAGTGTCTGATAGAGGAGTCGGTCCAATTCCTCTTTCAGAAGAATGATCTGGGTCGTTTTTCCGGACCCGTCGATGCCCTCGAACGCGATAAGAAATCTTTTGCTTTTGGGAACCATTGGGTCCTCCGTTTTTGTTTATATTACTGATATGAGGATACAACAAAAACTGTGTTTTTGTCAATATCGTTGGTTTGTCATTGAATGCAAAAAAAGACCCGGGAAAGCGGGTCTTTGGAATTGTTTCGCCCAAAGGGGGAGTCGGCGGGAAGGAATCTTAGAAAACTTTACAGAATAAGAGAAGTATTCCCCAAACGATACTTGCAAAAACAACTCCGGCGATGAACCCTGAGAGGCCGGATGCGAGCACCGAACCGATCTTGAATTTAAACCACCTTTTTTCTTCCGAGACAAAGTCTCTTTTTACATCCATACCGTATAGTATACAACAATAATCCGTAATTCGCGCGACATGAGTTGTCCACCGTGGGAAAATAAAAAAGCGTGATGAAATCACGCTTTATAATCTAATTGTATGTGGAGTCAATGATCGGCTGGATGAAATAGACGGAGGTTCCGCCAATTCCCATGACGACCGCTCTCACATAGCCGTCGGGGAGTTTTCTATACAGGGCTTCCGCGATGTCGGGAACCACTTCTTTTATGAATTCGCGTACGGATGCGTGCACGCTTCCCCGTGCCACCGGAATTTCTCCTCGGTCGCGGATTTTTTGCCAGTCATAGTCCGGCATTAAATGATCGGCGAGACCGGTCCAGTTGGGGTCGTCGACTTCAATGCATACGATGATAAAATCTTCGGGATTCATCTTCAAAACGTACAATGCTCTGTACGCCAACTCTTCAAGCCGCTTTCTGTTGAGTTCAAAGAATTTCTGCCTTTTTTCCACTGTTTCGAGAGACATACACTTCTCCTTTTTTAAGTTTTCCTAAAAACAACATACCACCGAAGGGTGGTATGTATCAATGGCTTTTGTTGTTTCTCGTGTATTCGTTTACGGATCGATCTTGTCCGGATCGGAGGCGATGCGATATCCCTCGTGGAGCGCGTCCATCGACTGCATGTCGAGATCGGCAAGTTCAAAATCGAAGATACCGATATTTTCGCATATCCGTTCCTCGTGCGTCGATTTCGGAAGGGGAATGAGTCCGTGCTGAATGCTCCAGCGGAGCATGATTTGCGCGTTCGTCTTTCCGTATTTCTTCGCGATTTCCGAAATGCGCGGATCCTGTATCTTTTTCCCGTGTACAAGCGGACAGTATGCTTCGATGCGTATCTTGTTCTCCGTGCAGTAGGCGAGGAGGTCTTTTTGATATAAAAACGGATGGAATTCAACCTGGTTTACCACGGGCATCACGGTCGCGTATGATCTCATCTGTTCCAGGTGTTTCACCGTATAGTTCGACACACCGATTGCGCGTGTTTTTCCCGCCGAAAGAATTTCTTCCATTGCGCGCCATGTTTCTTCCCGCTTGTTCGGCGGGTGAATGCCTTTGATGTTTCCGGGCCGTACGCTAAACGGCCAATGGTCGAGATAGAGATCGACGTAGTCCAAACCGAGAAGCTCGAGTGACGTGTCGATTGCTTTGAGTGTAGTCTCATACCCCTGGTCGGGGACCGCGAGTTTTGTGGTGACGAATATTTCTTCCCGGGGAATGCCGCAGGTTTTAAGCGCCTTGCCGACGCCCCTCTCATTTCCGTAAATGCTTGCGGTGTCGATGAGTCGATATCCCGCTTCGAGTGCCGACAATACCGCGTGTTCGGCTTCGGCGTCGCTCATTTCCCATACTCCAAGACCGACCTTCGGAATGGGATCGCCATTGTGTAAGGTGTATCCCGGTGTGTTGGTGTTTTGCATGAAGAAAATATACCAGAATTCGTCAAAAATGTCAATATTTCTGCGTAAAAAGCGCCTCTTGGATATATTGACATTTTCATTGTTTTGTTCTATAATTATAACAGCGTAATAGTTTTAAAAACTTTTTATTTCAAATAAACAGAATGAGGTTCTAATGGAAACAGCAATAGCGGCAGTCAGATATGTTTTGGACGTTGACGAAGAATTCTTCAGAGCGATTCAAAGCATAAACACTGGAAAGGGCGTCGGTTGGAACAGCCCATACAAAGTTTTGTACGTCCGTGGTCTTCAGGATCGCGTGAGAAGTTTCGTTAATGGCGGTTCTCCTGATCTTGGCAAACCGCACACGCTTGGCATGGAGCCGTGTATGGAGTGCAATTGGAAATGCCAATTCTGTTCCTATGCATCCAGAAATGGTCGTGCGAAGGAATTAAGGGGTTTCGAGGGAAGTGCGACAGTGAATATTCCCGCCGAAACACTTTTGGAACTTTTGGATTTTATGATTTCCGCTCGTGCCGCTTCCTGTTGGGGTGGTGGCGGAGAACACACCATGTGGCGAGATCCGAGCGGACAAATGAGTCGCAAAGAATCAACCATTTGGCTTCGCGACAACATATTGAATGTGCTGGGAGAAGAAGGACTTCCGATGAGCGCGGTCACCAATATGGTGCTCGCCGATATATTTGCGGAAACATGGATGAAATATCACGTGTATCTCATGATGAATGTTCCTTCAACAAACCCCACGGTTTTTGAAGTGGTGAATGGAACGAAGACCCTCACAAGGGTTTTGAGTAATATAAAATTCATCATCGATAACCGGGAAAAGTATTCCGTGGACCGCAAAGCTCGCGGATTAAATCCAAGAGTTAAGTTGGATGCTCGCGTGGTGGTTAATGAAACCAATGCGGAATCTCTTGTTGAGACCGCGGAGGAATTAATTGGTTTGGGCGTTGACTTTGTCGGATTCCGTTGCGCCGGAGATTTTGAAGGACTTGGAAATGGGATCAGTGCTGATGGAGTAGATAAACTCCGGAAGTATTTACAGAGCAATGAATCCCGTATTGCACAGTTGGATCCGAAACGGACAAATCTTTGTAAATTACTCAAAGGCGAAAGTACGAATGGAAACATGACCCTTCTCATTGATGGGGCATGTACGGAAGGGGTTCGCTGTTGGGTGCAATTGCTTGGGCTTCGAGGTGTTCCGGTTCCTTCGGGATACTATCCCTGCACACAATTTGCGGGAAGAGAAGTAGATGATAGAAATGACAGTCCGTGGTCTGCAGGTAGTTTCTCGAGTTCTCTCGATGATATTGTGAACAGCCAAAGACATCGCCATGTATCTCATTTGCACTCTGAACAAACCGCAAACGGTGTTTGCCCGGAAATGAATATGTGCTCACAGCGTATGTTTAACAAGGTGATTGAGGAAATGTATAAGTTGGTTTTGGCCGGCTATGAAATTCCTCAGATCGAGTACGATTCACCGGGATTTCGTCAGTCCATTGTAAAGGACGACGGATGGTTTATTTGAACAGTATCGTTTTTATTTTATAAAGCGGCAATTTTGAGATTTCAAACGCCGCTTTTTTTATTCTTTGTATCTCTTAATTTCCTTCTTCGCTTTTTTGATGAACTTCCCGAACTCCCGGTCTTTTTTTCTTTTTTCGAATGAGGACATTTCGGAATAGGTGACCTCTTTCTTTAGGCGTATGTAGTTGTTATATCTATCCTCATCAAGCGCTCCGGATCGCACCGCGGCCGTAACCGCGCAGTCGGGCTCGTGGATGTGTGTGCAATCGGCATATTTGCAACTTTTCGTGAGAACGATTATTTCGTCGAACAGATCTTCCACGCCGGTTTTTACATCCGTCATTCCCACTTCGCGCATTCCGGGGTTGTCTACCACAATGCCGCCGTTTTCCAGAAAATACATTTCGCGGCTCGTCGTGACATGCGTGCCGCGGTCCGAATAGGAACTTATCGTTCCGGTTTTAATGAGTTTTTCTCCGATAAGCGTGTTGATGAGGGACGATTTGCCAACTCCCGATGAACCGAGAAAGCAGTATGTTTTCCCCGGCAGTATATGCGCCTTTAATTCGTGGAGACCCTCCTCGTTCACGACGCTTGTCGGCACGACGAGAGTCGCGGGAAACCTCTTCTTTATCGCGACAAGTATGGAATCCAATTCTTCTTTCGGGATGAGATCGGTCTTGTTCAATACGATTGCCGGTGTCACACCTCCGTCTTTCGCGAGCGTAAAGTATCTTTCGAAACGGTTCAGATTATAGTCGCGGTCGGTCGATTCAACGACGAACGCGACATCGATATTGGTCCCAATGATTTGAATCTCCATTTTTTCGCCGGACCTGTTCTTGTCCCCGTATTTTCTTTTTATAATGGTCCTTCTCGGGAGTATCGCGTGGATCGTTGCCGTTTCCGCGTCGTGCTCCGTGATCGCGACCCAGTCGCCAACGGCGGGGTAGTCTTCTCTCGAAACGGCATCGAACATCTTCTTTCCGGTGACCTTCGCGAAGAATTCGCCGTGCTCGTTTGTGACGACATAGGCTCCCTTGTGTTCGGCAATGACGCGCGCGATCGAAAAATCCCCCAATCCCAGTTTTTTACGGTTGGTCTCGAAGAATGCAGTATATCCGAATTTTTCAAGTTCTTTTTCCATAGAAATTTTAGTTGAATTTTTTCTTTCTGTTCTTTATCACGCCGTAAATCCCGGCAACAAAGATCGCGAGTCCAAGTCCTTGTGCTCCGGGACTATCATCGTAGCCACCGTATACAAAAAGGAACACTCCGAGTGCTATCGCGAGAATAGATAGTATCATTCTGCTTATCTTCATATGAAAATGGTATCACAATCCCATAAGGAGGAGAAAATAGGGGAGATATAAAAAAAGCGAGCCATACGTTGTATGGCTCTAGTTGCTCCTGGGATTTTTCCCTTCAGTTACTCGCGGGAAGCTCCGCGTGTGTGTTGATTTCCGCATTCAATAGAAATCAAATTTTTTCTTCATTATTTCTCCGATGGTTTTTGCGTTTTACCGGTACTCGTATTTTCTTGGAGTTCCGTCCGGCATTGAAAATCTTACTTTAACATTGAAGAAACCCCACACCTTAACCTTCACATTTTTCAGTTGAGGCAACCCGGAAGCTATCATTTTTTTTATGTCATCTTCTGTCTTGGGGTTGAATCCGCAATAGAATTTCAGGTTTCGGCATACTTGTTCATAGGTTAGGTTTTCTCCCGCCATTTCTGCGGAAACATTGAGAGCTGTTTCCTCCGCTTTCAGAAAATCTTTCACGTCGTTCATGGCATATTCCCTTTTTGTTTTGTTATTACGCACAATTACTGTAAGGCATTATAGCATATAAATATGCTATTTGTCAAGTACATATTTTGTTTCAATTGCACCCCGACTAACAAACGGAGCAGGATCCGGTGCCGTTATAGACGTGTCCGCGACTACACACTTTTTTACCCTGTTTTTTGAGGGCGGCGACGATCGTTTTCGGCAGGTCTTTCCGACAGTTGCAATGTTTGGAATGCGCCTCGTGCCACGCAACCCTTTCCGGCAGTGTGGTCGGCATTCGTAGTTTATGCGTGTCGTGCCATGATTTGTTCATACTTTTATCGCGGGCAATTGTCCGCTTTCCGGAATCCCGCGTTTTCCGCCTCCGTTTCGGTGCAAAAATACATCTCGCCTTTTCTCGTGTCTATTTTCACGTTCGTGTAGTTGTCGCATCCGGGGAGAAGATAGGTCTTCCCATATCCTTTTTCGGAAATATTTCCCTTGATGATGCAGTCGGGCGACGGGGGAGCCGTGTCCACTTCGCGCTCCGCGTTCGTTGTCGTTGCTTCGGGGCAGGCGTTCCAGATACCGCGGTTTGCGTTTTTTGCCTCATCTTCCGCGGTCGCGAAAAGGTCTCGATAGCGGTTGTCGGGCGGGCTCTGCCGCCGTTTCGCATATCCGTCGCGGATGAGTTTCTCGTTCACAATCACGTCGTCTTTTCGTTCATCGCCCGAAGGAAGGACGAC
>JAJZPU010000032.1 GCA_021811055.1 bacterium | reverse complement strand
TAAGCATCACAAAAATAAACGACGAGATCACCGAAACGCAAAAAGAAATAAACCGTACCGAAAATAAAATAGATACACACAAGGAGGCGCTCGCGGAAGCGATACGAAACGTGCACGAAACGGATACTCAAAACCTCATTACAATTCTCCTCGCAAATAATAAACTTTCCGATTTTTTCGGGACGCTGAACGACATCGCGCTGGTACAGGATAATCTTCGCGTATCGCTCGAAAACATAACGAAGTTGCGTCAGGATCTTCTCGAACAAAAAGATCAGCTTTCCTTGGAAAAAGAAGATGTAGAAAACCTGAAAGCAATCCAACAATCGCAAAAATCAAACGTACAATCGACTCAAAATAAAAAACAATCGCTCTTAAAGGAGACAAAGGGAAAAGAAAGTGAATATCAAAAGGTATTGAAGAAAACACAGGAAACAGCGGCACAAATCAGAACCCGCATCTTCGAACTTTTGGGTGGTGGACAACTTACCTTCGAGAAAGCATACGATTTTGCGCGAATCGCCGAAAAAGCGACAGGGGTACGTTCCGCGCTTATTCTTGCGATTCTGAACCGCGAATCACTTCTCGGAAAGAACGTCGGAAAATGTTCCTACACGACCGCGATGCACCCGACGCGAGACGTCCCTTATTTTCTCGACCTCCTGAAACGTTTGAATATCGACCCAAAATCAGACTTTGCAAAAGTATCGTGCGCAAACCAGCATGGCACATACGGCGGCGCAATGGGTCCGGCGCAATTTATTCCCTCGACATGGAAATTATATGAGAATAAAATTTCCGCCGTCACCGGAACCAACCCACCAAATCCATGGAACAACGCGGATGCGTTCGCGGCAACCGCCGTATATATACGGGACCTTCTTGCGTCATCGAGTTGTGTAAGTTACGCGAAAACAAATCAAAATGTTGCCCCCTATCAGACGCTTCTCGAGCGGTGTGCGGCGGCAAAATATTATGCGGGAGGAAATTGGTATACCTACCGCATGTGGTACGGGGAACCGGTGGTACAACAAGCGAATCAATACGAAGACGACATCGCTGTGTTGAACAAGTAACAATAAAAATCTCCGATTTATACGGAGATTTTTATTTATATTCTGCGTTACATCTCGCATCTACAACAAAAAATCATATCATTTTTCTGACGGTCGTCGGAAAAATGATATGATTCTATTATTAAATATTCAGGATATGTTTTTTTATTTTCCCTGAAACGAATGGATAATTTTATCCATATCTCCATCCAATATCTTTTCTATATTTGAAAACTTCTTTCCGATACGATGATCGGTGATCCTGTCTTCGGGAAAATTGTAGGTGCGTATTTTTTCGGAACGATCGGCGGATCCGATCTGATCCCTCCTGATCTGATCGACAGACCCGACCGCCTGTTCGCGCTGGATCTCAAAAAGCCGCGCGCGAAGCACCTCCATTGCCTTCTCCCTATTCGCGTGTTGTGTTCGTTCTTCGCGACAACTCACCACAAGTCCTGTCGGTTTATGCGTAATACGTACCGCACTTTCCACCTTATTCACATTCTGTCCTCCGGGACCGCCCGCACGAGAAAATGTCACTTCAAGATCACTATCTTTCAACTGCACCTCTTTCGCTTCTACAATAGGAAGCACCGCAACCGATGCGGTTGAGGTGTGTATCCTTCCCTGCCGTTCCGTCACGGGAACCCGCTGCACCCGATGCACGCCCGATTCCTGTTTTAACGCCTCGTAGACTCCCTCACCTTTTATTTCCGCGACGAGTGTTTTGTATCCGTGTGCGCCGGATTCGGATGCGTCAAGTACGGAGAAACTCCAATTTCTCTTTGCCGAATACCGCTGATACATATGCGCGAGATCTCCCGCAAAAAGAGATGCCTCATCGCCCCCCGCCCCCGCGCGAATTTCCAAAATTATTTTCTTTATATTTTGTACCTCAGTCATACGTACACCATTAAACCCCAGAAACAGAAGAAGCGCAAATAAAATTCATGTCTATAAACTTATATATCCAAATTTCTACAACAAAAAATCATATCATTTTTCTGACGGTCGTCGGAAAAATGATATGATTCTATTTTACCATATTTTTCCGATTTTTACCCAATTCTCCCTACTTCATCCCTTGGAAGAGTTTTATTCTCTTCTCAACAACAAACCCCACTTCATCCACACTTTTCTTCAAAATTTTATAAGGCGCTAATTCATTCGGCTCCTCCTGTAGCGATTCCACTACGCCCTTTTTCCACGCAACGCGAAGCTCGGTTGAAATATGGATGAGGGAAATACCCGCATTGATCGCGGAAACGAAATCCTCATCCGAGATTCCGGATCCACCATGAAGCACGATGGGAACTCCCGTCGATTTTCTGATGGCTGCAATCCGTGGAATATCAAGACGTGGATTCGGCATGTTCTTAAGTATCCCGTGAATGTTTCCCACCGCCGGTGCGCACATATGCACCCCGGTCTCTTTCACAAAACGCCTTGCATCTTCAGGAGTTGTAAAAAACTTCTGCGTTACCGCGGCTCCTTCAGGAATCGCGTCGAGCAATTGTGACGATGTTCCAATATACCCAAGTTCCCCTTCGATAACCGTCTTTCTCAAAAATGACGAGTGCTTTTTCACAATAGCTACGGCGATTTTCGTCTGCGCGATATTTTCTTCGAGCGGGAGATGTGCCGCGTCAAATATCACAGAATCGAATCCGACGGCAGCCACGCGCGCCACATTTTCAAGCGAGCGCGTATGATCCGCGTTCAGATACAACGCTACTCCCTCACTCCGATACGCATCGCGAAGCGCCACGATTTGACGCAATCCAATGAACCCCCATTCTCCTTCGGAAACACCCACGACAACCGGGATGCGCAATTTCTTTGCCACGGTGGCAATTGCCTTCATCTGTTCGAGCGTTGCAACGTTAAAATGTCCGATCGCGATTTTCTTTCGCTCCGCTTCTTTTATAATTTCAAAAAAATTCTTCATATACACAAGATAGTATCATTACAAAACTATTTTTCCCTTATCGAAATTTTCTATCAATAGTCGCTCCATTTCCGCTTCTCCTCCGGCATACTCGGAAAATATTTTTGTCCACATCGCCTCGCGCTGGTGATAGGAAAATGACTCCTCTTTTCCCTCCATAAAAGAAACGAGAGACATGACGGTATCTTCAAGATCGAAACTGACCACCTCTTTCACTCCCTCTTCTTCGAATATCTCTCCTACCCAGTCGAGGTCGTGCCACAACTCCCCATCGAAATCATCGTATTCAAGGGCAAATCGTGCAAAATCGCGCTCTCCCCGCGCCCAGTGTAACGATTCCGGATTTACACGCGGAAGAAGCAATCTTTCGTCGTTCGGATTTTCCTTCCAAAGATAGCGCTGGACAATAAGCCACTCCCCCGGACCCACATCGCTCGGTTCCGGAACATCGCCGCGAAGAAGGGAAATGAATTTTGCGGAAAAGTCGGGACGCGTGCTGTATGATCTGAAAAGATTCGAATAAAATTCTATCTCATGAAAGTAATGCAGTAAGAGCGCAAAATCACGCATAAATTTTCCGGGAATATCCATCTTTATAGGATTCAAAAAAATGACTCCAAACTCTTTCAAGTGGCTTACATTATGATGTTTTTTTTCCGCAAATTTTTTTCCGATATCCATCCATTTTGCGCCCATGACTTTCAGTTCGACGGGACGCTCTTCAAAATCATTCGAAGTGATATCCTTGTACGCGACATCAAACGTTCTATGCATCCATTCGTTTGATTCAATGAACCGAAGTGCGCTCAATACCTCATCGATATCTTCGTGCAGGAAAAGCTCTTTTGTTGATGTATATCCCAAAAATTTAAGAAGAGCCTCGGGAGGATGTGCTTCGAGTATTTCCCGCGCTTTTTCTTTTTTCAAAAAGAAGCCCTTTCCGACGCGCGCAACTTTTCGTGCAAGATGCGCCGCTTTTTCAAATTCGGTTTCTCCCGGAAATTTTTCGATAAGCGAAAGAAACTGTTTTTCATGAGAATAAATAGCTCTCCTGAGACATCCGCGCACATGTCCCGCGCCGCCACTCCCCGAATTTATCTTTTGTAAAACGCTTCGTGTTCTCTGCGCGTTCAGATTTGCAACATCCTCTAACACCCCTCGCCTGGAAGTTTTTTTTCTTACCTCAAAATCAAGCGTATCCAATCGCTCCGACGACACATTCAAAATATTTCCCAATATTTTTGACGCATTCATGAAAATTAAAGACGATCGACGTCAAGATCGAAACTTTTCCATCGCGGACGCGAAAACTCTCTTGTAGTCAGTACTCCCGTCGTTGCGCCGACCGACTCAACCACCGATGTTGCATTCGCCGCGGCAAAACGAAGTGCGTATCCAAAATCGTTTCCTTTTATGAGACCGGCAATAAAACCGGATCCGAACGCGTCTCCCGCGCCCGTCCGATCGGCTATTACCTTTTCCGAAAATGTGCCCGCCTTATATAAATATGACCCATCGGATGCCATCGCGCCGTTTTTTCCGTTGGTAACGACCGCAATGCCGGGGATCATGCGGTTGAATTCACGAAATGCCTTCCGTTCCTCATAATGGGCTATTCCCAAAAGCAAAGATGCCTCATCACGATTCATAATAAGAACATCGAGAAGGGAATAGAGCACCTCCGTTTCGTGTTTTTTGAGAGAAAGATATGGGAGAGAGGGATTCATGGCGATCTTTGTTCCATTTTTTTTCATACGATGCACGAGCGGCTGTATGACACTGAAAGGAATTTCTCCGGGAACGACGTATGCCCACCGCGCACGCATCTTTTTTTCCGGAATATCGCGCGATGCGAGTTTTGTCGATGCGCCGCGATACACGAGAATTGTGCGCTCACCTCCGGGAGCTAAAAGCACTGCTCCGTATCCCGTTCCCGCTTTTTTGTCGACATGCATCATAGGGGTCACTTTTTCCGCTTTTAGTGTCCGGACAATCTCTTTGCCCGCGAGATCATCACCGAGAGATCCGACTATTCCCGTCCTTAATCCATGTCGCGCGAATGTCACCGCCGCATTGTGTGCCCCACCACCCCCCGCAAATACCGGGCGTTCAATCTGTATTTTCGATCCAAGCGCAAAACACTGCGCCTCCCCCGCCTCAAAACCGATCGTTTCGATGTGGCGTTTGTCGCTCACTACCCTGAAAAGAGGGCTCTTAATGAATACATCACGAATGACCGTGCCGATAGTGATTACATCAAACATACATACAGTATACCTCAAAAAGGCGAAAAACGCCCTATAAAATATTGCCCACAATAAACCAAATGAGAGTGATTACGGAAGTATATCGGTTTCGGAAAGTGTCTTATGGAGTATTGTATCGTCTTTTCCGAAAAGAAACCGTCCACTGAACTTTTTTCCTTCCAAAAAAAGAGGAAACCAATAAATATCATCGGGCCACATTGTATCAAAGGGAATTTCGTCTTTATGGAACCACTCCGGCTTCATTTCTTCCGATTCGCTGGGGATTCCTTCGAATACATCAGAATGAAAAATGTGTACCTCCAATATTTCCGGATTCCCCTCAAATTCAAATTCTATTATTCCTCTCTTCTCGAGAGAAACGACATTGATTCCAGCTTCTTCGCGAACCTCCCGTCTTGCCGCATCCTCGATCGATTCTCCCGGAGCAAGTTTCCCTCCAAATCCGTTCCATCGTCCGGCACCGAATCCCCTCTTCTTCATACCGAGGAGTACCCGCGGGTGTTCGTGAATAACACATAGGGTGAGTATTTTTCTTTTTTGTTCCATAAAAACTACTTCAAATATTTCTCTATATTCTGCAGATGTTCATCATACGTCACCGCGCAGTGAATTTCCCGATCCGCATCGTGGAGATAATATAAGCAATCGGTCTTCGCAGGATTCAACACGGCGTCGATCGCGTTGATCCCCGGATTACAAATCGGGTGGGGCGGAAGCCCTTTATTCAAATAGGTATTGTATGGCGAATCCGTCTTGTAATCCGCGGGCTTTATCTTCGGCCACCAGTTGCCGGATTTTCCCAGGGCATATTGGACGGTGGCGTCGATTTCCAATCTCATCGGCGGATTGTTAAGAAGTCTGTTCCAAAGTATGCCGGCAATGAGAGGCATATCGGTTTTATCTGCCGCTTCCCTCTGGACGAGCGAGGCGACTTTCAATGCTGTCGTCCATTTTATGTTTTCTTTCACGAATTTATCGGCATACGGCTGAAATTTCTCATTGAATTTTGTCTGTAATCTATCCGCGATCTGAAGTCCTGTTTCGTCCTTCGGGAGAAGATAGGTGTCGGGAAAATAAACGCCCTCGATTTCGTCATACTTCATTGCCGTGTATTTGTTGATCCAGTCTGATTTTTCCTGGTCGGTCCAGCCAAGTGTCTCGCCGAGAATATCCGCGATTTCCTCTTTACGAAGCCCTTCTGGAACCGTGACCCATTCCATATAAGGACCGTTTTTCATCACGGAAACCATTTCCCAAGCACTCATTCCTTTTGAGATTTTATACCCGCCGGGACGTATAGAACCACCGCCGTGCAAAAAGAGCGCTATATCAAAACCGGATATATCGCGTATGAATCCTTCGTTCTTTAACTTTTTCACCACTTCGGATGTCTCCGTATTTAAAGGAATAATAAAGCGTTCGTCTTCACCACTTCCCGAAGCGGCAAAAAACTGCCGATATAGAACGATCCCTAAAATAACCGCGAGCAATAGCACTATTGGAAATATTTTTTTCATACAGTTATTCGAGTGTCCATGCGATGATCCCTTCTTTTTTTATTTTTTCCCTGTAGTTCGGATATGTATAATATATTTTTCTTAATTCCACTTCAGAATGCGCGTTCGGATTTATTGTGCTTGGTCTATATTTCTTTACAAGCGATCTGATCGAAGAAAAATGTTCAACGCTTCTTATCTGTTTTTTAAATCTACTTTTTCCACACACAAAGACCAATATATTTCCCTTTTGGATACTTCGATATTTCTTCGTTACAGCGCGTGTTTCTATCTTTTTCGTGCCGTTTTTTATCGCGAGAAACACATCGCGATTCACTGCCCTAAATCGTAAAATATTTTCCTTTTTATTTTCCATGACATCTTAAAAATAATTTACCAGAACCGCAATGACATTTTATATTTTTCTTTATATGAGACGAATGTACCTCTCCATATTTTTTTGATCGTACTATCTCACATCTTGGATAATTTTCTTCTAAAAATTCCCTTAATATTTCTTCCCACTCTGATTCTTGATCATATCCTAACATAAAAATATCTGGTCGGATTTTTAAAAAACATTTTATATCGGGAAAAGAATCTACAATAACCTCTTTTATATAATCTAGCTTTTTTAGGTTTTCTACTCTTTTGTCTTGTGTAAAATATAATGGTTTTACCCCATTCATGCGAACATCAGGAATTACAATAACATATAAGTCGCCGAGACTAGATGCTTCCTTAAGAAGGGCGATATGCCCATCATGAAGAATATCGAATGTGCCCCAAACAAAAATATTTTTCATATCTCTCTATTTTCTAAAAAACCTCAACCATAGTTTCTTGAAAAACGGCATGGTAAGCGTCGAGATCATAAATGCCACCGCGGGCACGATCGCATTGAGCCATGGTCGCTCTATTTCGATTGCCCAAAGATACGTTCCAATCGCCAAATAAGTAAAAAGCGACAAAAGAATTCTCCTTGTCGAGCTTATTTCCCACGCCTTATCATCCTCCACTCTCCTGTTTCTCTCTTCTATTTTTTGTATTTTTTGTTCCGTGGTTTCCATATCGTATGCGGTACTCTAAAACTCTCCGGCAATATACATTCGGATTCCTTCCAAAATACCTGACTTAAAATACCTGCCGAGGTCGATTGTGTCGAGGTCCAGCCACACATATTCCGTATGTTCACTGCTAATAGTCACATTCCCACCGGTATATTTTCCGAGAAAAAAAAGATACAACACGTGTATATCTTTCCCCGCACTCGTCATTCCGGCAGGGATTAGATGTCTCCCGATCGCAACCGGCTTATCATGAAGTTGAAATGTAACATCGCCGATCTCTTCCATTGCTTCCCTGCGCAAAATCTCGGAAAAATCCTTTCTGAATTCATCAGTATCGATCCTTCCGCCTGGAAGGTCGTAGTAACCCGAGTAGGTTCCGTCATCGATCGCTTTCAACGCGAGTATCTTTCCTTCGTTATTCTTCAACAGTAGTTTGAGCGATATCTGATAGAAGTCTCTTTCTTTTTTTATGTTTTCGTCTTTATTTTCCATGACACTTTTTGAACTTTTTTCCGCTCCCGCACCAACACGGATCATTCCTTCCGATGTTCTTTTCCTCGGGAGACGTCTTTGTATTCGCAAACACTTTCTTTTCTTCTTTCTTTTCCGCATGTGTTATTTTTTCCATGTCGGTCTCGAAAAACGGAAAAATGGTATTCCATACAAGTCCTTCGAAATTCTCGTTCAGCGCCCTGAAGAGTCCGTGCGCCTCGCGACGATATTCCACGAGCGGCTCATGCTGTCCGTACGCGCGGATATTCACCGAATCACGAAGGCTTTCGAGATTCTCAAGATGTTCCACCCATAGTGTATCGAGAATCCTCACGAGATGCTGTCCCACAACCCGTGCCCGTTCGGGTTCTATCGATTCCGGAACATGCGAAAGTTTTTCTTCCGCCATCTGCAGTTCCTTTTCCCTTTTATTCCGCTCTTCCGGTTCCACGGAACCGTCGAGGATGATCACTTCCCTCATTTTCTCCACTTGACGCGCAAGGATATCTTTCACGAACGGAAGTATATCCTTCCCCGCCCGAAGTACTTTGTCGCGCTTCCCGTATACCGCGGTGCGCTGTTTGTTCAACACATCGTCGAAATCGAGGAGATGTTTTCGTGCGTCGAAATTCGCACCCTCAACTTTCTGCTGTGCCTGGTTCACCGCTTTCGAAACCATCGGCGCCTCGATCGGCATATCCTCGGGAAGATTGAACATTTCCATAAGCCGCTTCACGCGGTCACCACCGAAAATACGCACAAGATCGTCTTCGAGTGAAAGAAAGAACTGCGACGATCCGGGATCTCCCTGTCGCCCCGAACGTCCGCGAAGTTGGTTATCAATGCGTCGCGCCTCATGCCGTTCCGTGCCGACCACATGAAGTCCACCGAGCGCTTTTATTCTTTCCATTTCTTCGGGAATCGGCGGGTTGCCGCCAAGAATAATATCGACACCGCGTCCCGCCATGTTCGTCGCGACCGTCACCGCACCGAACCGCCCCGCCTGTGCGATGATCGATCCCTCTCGTTCGTTATTTTTCGCGTTTAACACCTCGTGAGGCACTCCCGCACGGCTTAAATAGGCGGAAATCGTTTCATTGTTCTGAATCGATGTCGTACCCACAAGGACCGGCTGTCCCGATTCATGCCGTTCCTTCACCGCTTCCGCAACTGCTTCGTATTTTGCCGTTTTTGTTTTATAGATAACATCGGGAAGTTCTTTCCGGATAAGCGTCTTATTCGTGGGAATCGTTACCACCTCAAGCTTATACACTTTTCCGAATTCTTCCGCGGAAGTTTGCGCGGTTCCGGTCATACCGGAAATTTTTTTATAGAGACGAAAATAATTCTGGATGGTAATTTGGGCATACGTCCTGTTTTCCTCTTTTACGAGCACTCCCTCTTTTGCCTCGATTGCTTGATGAAGCCCCCCCGAATACCGCCGTCCCTGGAGCATGCGTCCCGTGAATTCATCAACAATAATTATCTCCCCATCCTTCACCACGTAATCCTTATCGCGTCGGTAAAGAGCCTTTGCGCGAAGACTTTCGTTCAGATAATGAACGAGCCGCGAATTGTCCGGATCAAAGATGTTTTTTATCCCGAGCGCCCGCTCCACTTTCTCGATGCCAGCGTCCGTCAGATTGGAACTCCTCATTTTCTCGTCGACAACATAATCATCCGTTTCCTGAAGACGACTCACGATTTGCGTGAATGTTTTATAGTAATCGCTCGATGCCGTATCCGGCGCGGCAATAATAAGCGGAGTGCGTGCTTCATCGATAAGAATCGAGTCCACCTCGTCAATGATCGCATATGCAAAATCACGTTGCGCACGATCATGTATATCGTATAAAAGATTGTCGCGAAGATAATCGAATCCGAACTCGTGATTTGTTCCGTAGGTGA
>JAJZPU010000031.1 GCA_021811055.1 bacterium | reverse complement strand
AGGGTCAGGATGGTCAGCTCAAGGGATGGGTGGATGTGCGCCGCGACCACGGAAAGCTTATTTTTATCGATTTGCGGGACCGAACCGGAATTGCGCAGGTGGTATTCTTGCCGAATAACAAGGAGGTCAAGGAAATTGCCGAAGCACTTCGTCCGGAGTGGGTGGTGCGCGTGAAGGGTACGGTGGGAAGGCGTCCGCAGGGAATGGTGAACGAGAAGATCCCAAGCGGTGCGCATGAAGTGGCGGCAACGGAACTTGAGATCATCACGCAGGCAAAAACACCGCCGTTCGATCTTCAGAGCGACGGGCACGATATCGGGGAGGATATCCGCATGAAATACCGCTATCTTGATCTTCGCCGTCCGCGCATGCAGAAAAACATGCGGATGCGGGCGAAAATCAACCAGTGTATCCGCAATTTTCTCTCTTCCCGCGATTTCGCGGAGATAGAGACTCCCTATATCAGCAAATCGACACCGGAAGGCGCACGCGACTATCTTGTGCCCTCACGGGTCTATCCAGGGAAGTTTTACGCGTTGCCGCAGTCGCCACAGCAGTATAAGCAGCTTCTTATGGTCGCGGGCATTGAACGATATTTTCAGGTCGTCAGGTGTTTCCGCGATGAGGATACGCGCGGTGACCGACAACCCGAATTCACGCAACTTGATATTGAGATGAGTTTTCCGACGCAAGAAGAGATTCTCGCGCTTATCGAGGAACTGTACGTTGGTGTGATAAAAGAATTGTATCCGGAGAAACACATTACTCAGGTGCCGTTTCCGCGCATCCCGTACAAGGAGGCGATGGAAAAATACAATTCCGACAAACCAGACCTCCGAAAAGATAAAAACGATCCGAATGAACTCGCGTTCACATTCATCGTGGATTTTCCGGCATTCGAATGGAAAGAGACGGAGAAGCGGTGGGATGCCGTGCATCATCCGTTCACAAAACCAAAAGTGACGAGTGTCGCCGATTTCAATGAAAAATTCGCGAAGGATCCCGGAGATATTCTTGCCGAGCAGTATGATCTGGCGCTGAACGGGTTCGAGATCGCGGGAGGATCGATCCGTATCCACGATTCGGAACTCCTCGCGCGCGTGTTCGAGGTGATGGGGAACAAGCCCGAAGATATTCAGGCGAAATTCGGACACATGCTTGAAGCGTTCGAATACGGCGTGCCGCCGCACGGAGGTATCGCATCGGGGCTTGATCGCGCGGTTGCGATCCTGCAGAACGAGCCGAACATCCGCGAAGTGATCGCATTCGCGAAAACCGGAGACGGGAGAGACCTTATGATGGATTCACCGTCGGACGTGACCGATGACCAGTTGAAAGAGCTGCATATCGCGGTTGTCAAAAAAGAAAAACAGGGATAAGGTGTAGAAAGTAAATACACAAAAAAAAGGAACTATACTATGGAACAACATCCACATAATTTACACAAAGAACGATCGTTCGTTATCATTAAGCCCGATGGAGTACAACGCGGACTTATCGGTGAAATAATTCATCGCATTGAACGGACAGGACTTAAGATGGTCGCGCTCAAGATGGTCGTGCCAACCGAAGATCAGTGTTGGGTTCATTACAACAAAGATGAAACGTGGTTCAAGGAAAAAGGAGAGCGTACCATCGGTGATCGGACAAAAGCGGGTCTTCCGATCGAAAAGGAAGCGGTGGAATACGGCAAAGATATCGTTCGCGCACTCGTAAAATTCATGACCGCAGGACCCGTCATCGCGATGATATTCGAAGGAAATAAGGCGGTGGGTATCGTAAAAAAAATCGTTGGTGGCACCGAACCGCTCTCATCGGACGTGGGAACCATCCGGGGCGATCTTACGATCGATTCATACGATCTTTCCGTTGCCGATAATCGCGCGGTGAGAAATCTTATTCACTGTTCGGACAAGCCGGAAGAAGCGAATCGTGAAATAAAGATATGGTTTGAAGAAAAAGAAATCATCCAGTATCGACTGATCAATGAAGCCATGCTTTACGATGTGGATCTCAACCAGATAGGAGAATAGTGTTTTTAATATTTTCTGTTTTATCCACAAGAGGGGAGCGCCCCCTCTTTTTTTATGCTATAATGGGAATGTCCCGCTTTTAAAGATTCCGGATCAAATGATTTTTCAAAGGGATTCCATAATAGCTCGGTACGATGAGAGAACCACTATTTTTATTAAAAGAGGTTTTCCTGAGTCCGACTGAGGAAACCCACTTATGGCATTCAGCCGGGAATCATCGAGGCGGGATTTTTGTTGCTTTTTAAATATTTATCACACATTTTGTCAAGTTTGACGTAGCGTTTTTTGCGTGTATAAATGAACCCACTAAATTCATGGATATCATAAGACCCCCAAAACTGAAGAAAGGAGACGTGGTGGGCGTTATTTCGCCCTCCACCCCCGTTGTGTCAAAACAGGAGCTTACGCGCGGAATGAAGATACTCGAATCCCTCGGATTCAGGCCAAAACTCGGACCGAAGGCGCTTGAGGTCCACGCAAGCTATCAGGCGGGAACACGGGAAGATCGTCTTTCCGATTTGCACGCGATGTTCGCCGATGACGAGGTGAAAGGGGTTTTTTGCACGAGCGGCGGGTATGCCGCGATACAGCTTCTTCCCGACATCGACTGGGATATTATGCGAAAGAATCCGAAAGTGTTCGTCGGATATTCCGACATCACGACGCTTTTGAACCCGATATACGAAAAGACGGGACTCGTGACATTTCACGGACCGATGATTCTCGGGTTGAATACGGAAACGAAGGGCGGAAAATATACGGTAAAAAATCTTAAGGACACGGTAGTAAAAGGAGATACCGGAAGAATGTCGACGTTCACTGAGTGGAAGGTCTTAAAACCAGGAAAAGCGGAAGGAACGCTTATCGGTGGAAATCTGAATGTGCTGCTTTCGCTTGTCG
Organism: bacterium; assembly: GCA_021811055.1. Classification (GTDB taxonomy): domain Bacteria; phylum Patescibacteriota; class Minisyncoccia; order UBA6257; family GWB1-50-10; genus GWA2-45-9. Next base: position 7,324 of record JAJZPU010000031.1, on the reverse strand, counting down.
GGACTCCGTATGAGCCGAAGTGGGACGATAAGATACTCTTCTGGGAAGAGGTGGAAGAGACGATTGAAGGAATCGACAACTACTTATGGCGCTTGCGACTCGCGAAAATATTCAAAAAGATCGAGGGAATGGTGGTGGGAAAAGTCACCAATATTTATTCGATCGAAGGAGAAGAGGATAAGTGGTCAGGACTCGAGAATCCCCCTACGATCGAGGACGTTATTACTGAAGCGACAAAAGGATATGACTTCCCGATCCTCTATGGTGTTGATTTCGGGCACGATGTGCCGAGCATCACGCTTCCTATCGGCGCGAAAGCGAGACTTGATTGTCCCGCGCCGAGAAGGATAGGATATCTTTCCCTTATCGAAAAATATCTCGACTAATAGTTCCATCCGTATTTTTGAAAATCGCCCGTATGGGGCGGTTTTTCTTTGACAAGAGAGTTAAAAAAAACTATTTTATAGGCAGCACTTATTATTTTATAAAGGAGAGTTATAGAAGTGACAGTAAAGCCGAAAGGTCTGAAAGCCGGAGACAAAATCGGTATTATATCTCCGTCAAGTTTAGTTACCTCCAAAGAAGAATTGGAGCGTGGAATGCAAACATTGCGTGTATTCGGACTTCGTTCCGAATTATCAAAAAATGCCATGAAGCATCGGTACAATTTTCAGGCAGGAACGCCGAAACAAAGATTGGCCGATCTCCATGAAATGTTCCTGGACTCGAAGATAAAAGGAATATTCTGTTCTACGGGAGGATACAGCGCGATCGAACTTCTTTCAGAAGGCATTGACTGGGATCTCATACGAAAACATCCGAAAGTATTCATGGGATATTCCGACATCACAACACTTTTGAACCCGATATACGAAAAGACGGGACTTGTGACATTTCACGGACCGATCGTAGAGGGATTGAATAGTGTACATTCACGACAGGGGAGATATACCGTCGGTAATATGGTGAGTGTGATTATGTACGGAAAAACAGGAAAGATGATTTCATTCACCGAATGGAAAGTACTGAGGGAGGGTGTGGTCGAGGGAATACTTGTGGGTGGAAATCTTAATGTGCTTTTGAGTCTTATTGGCACACCATTCGAACCGAATTGGGACGGGAAGATACTCTTCTGGGAAGAAGTGGATGATACTATTGAGGGATTTAATCACTATATGACACGAATGCGTGTTGCGGGAGTATTTCAAAAAATATCCGGAATGGTTGTGGGGAAAATAACCAATTTGCAGTCGATAGACGATGAAGATGAGAACCCGAAAGGATTCGAAAATTCACCCCTTGTCGAAAAGATTATTCTCAATGCAACACGGGGATATGATTTCCCGATCCTCTATAATGTAGATTTCGGACATGGTGTACCAAGTCTCACGCTTCCTATCGGCGCGCGGGCAAAACTCAGTTGTCCTATAGTAGATAGAGTGGGATCTTTGTCTCTTACAGAAACATATCTGAGTTGAAAAAATATAACACTCTCTCAAACGGGAGTGTTTTTATATTCTATTGATTTTTTATTATATTTGTATCATAATATATCTGCTATACTGATATATATGCGAGGAATACATTGGATCAAGGAATTTCTCATTCCGAACGAGGAAAACGAATATAGGCCACGCGTATTTGGTCTTGAATCGACGGTGCTTATTCTTTCGGGGATTCTCTTTTTGGAGCTTATATTTTTTGTGCAGACGTTCTTTGTTCTTCCGAATTCAAAATTTCTTTCCACCATTCTTCCGACGGTAGTTACCGACATCACGAACCAATACCGTACGGAGAACAATCTGCGTCCGCTTGCGATGAGCGGCGTTTTGACGCAGGCGGCACGTCTTAAGGCGATCGATATGGCGACCCGTGGCTACTTTTCCCACGTGAGTCCGGGAGATATTCAGCCGTGGTATTGGTTCGATCAAGCCGGATATGATTTCATATACGCGGGGGAAAATCTCGCGGTGAATTTTTCGGATTCCGAAGACGTGGTTGCCGCATGGATGAATTCGGAAAAACACAAAGAAAATATATTGAGCGGTGATTTTTCGGAAGTAGGAATAGGGGTCGCGAAGGGACAGTATGAGGGAAAAGAGGTGGTGTTCGTCGTGCAATTCTTCGGGACGCCTTCGGGAAGAAATATTGCCGCCGATACGTGGCAAAAGAAAGAAAGGGTACTCGCGGATATAACGCCGGACGTTTCCCGGTCGCAGGCGGGCAATACTGCAGGTGTGTTTATTGCAGTGAAGGATGTGAACAACGAGAAAGAATACAAGGGAAGTGTCGAGGGAGAGAACGTGACCGCACAATCGCGCGGGCCGTCATTTATGGAACGAATCTTCTTCACCCCACGCGGCACCGCAACGTACGTGTTTGTGGTGCTCATAACGCTCATATCGCTTGCGCTCGCGCTGACGGTATTCATAAAGATCCGTATACAGCATCCGCGTCTCATTGTGCACGGAGCCTTGCTTTTGCTCGTGCTTGGATCCTTTCTTGTGTTGAATCAGTATCTTGCTCTTTCGGGGACACAGATATTCTGACCTTATCCTCCGAGCCGTTTTCCCCGTGCCGCGAATTCGAGGAGCGCCTTTTCGAATTCTTTCGTATCAAAATCCGGCCATAGTGTTTCCGTAAAATAAAACTGGCTATCGGTCGTATGCCACATGAGAAATCCCGCCGACCAATGCGGTTCACCGCCGGTGCGGATGACGAGGTCTACCGGAGGAAGCACCGCCGTAGACAACTGTTTCTTTACCGCCTCATAGGAGAGAGGGTATTTTTTTATAGCACGTATTTTTTCTATCGCATCGATCATTTCTTCTCTCCCGTCGTATCCGAAAAGTATGGTGAAATTGTGTTTTTTGTACTGCGCGGTATTCTTTTCGAGTGTTTCCGTGAGTTCTGAAAGTCTCTTACTTTTCACAATTTCCGCCCATTTTCCGATCATGCGAAATCTTGTCTGATTTTTTTCAAACGTCTTCGAATCTATCATGTGTTGCAATTCGTGTTCCAGGAGTGATACGAGAAAGTTCACTTCTATACGGGTTCTTTTTTTCAGGTTATCGATCGATGCCGCCCATACCGTAAGATAGGGAACACCCTTTTTTTTCGCGGCATCCGCAATTTCGTTGGTACGCTTCACTCCCTCGCGATGCCCTTCATATGACGGTAGGTTCCTTTTTTTTGCCCACCGGCGGTTACCGTCCATAATGACCGCAATGTGGTTCGGAATGTTTTTTTTCATGACTTTTAGATTATACAAGAGAGTTTTTATAATTCAAAACTTTTCCACAATCGGCGCCATTGACCGCCACCTCGCGGAATACGATAATAATAAAAATGACCATCGGCACACAGATTCGTACGAATATTCCGAAAAGCAACCTTGTTGCCGGTCTTCTTATTGTACTTACTCTTATCGTCCTTGGGGAACGCCGGGAATATATGCTTTCGTAGAAAAACATCACAGAAATCATATATCTCCCGGCGTTATCCCCGGGAGATTTTGTTATTTGAGGGATGTGCAAAATCGTTTTTCATATTCTTCAGGTAATACATACCTGTAACAAGAAATTTTACAAATCATTATATCCAGTATCGGAGGAAATCATGGAAGAAAAGAAAGAAAAGCCGGTGGAAGAAAATTCCGGTGTGTCGTCGGGAAACGGGGAGCACACACATCCCCATCGTGACGGGGAGAATACGGAAGAGGAATATACTTCGTATTACAATCCGTTCATCCAACGAGCCCTACTCGGGTCGTATGACGAAGACACTGATTGGTTCTACATGCTTCGCGTATTGTAGAGCGATTCACATCAATGCCGCCCTTTGGCGGCTTTTTATTTCACTTTTTTTGGCAATTGGGATATAGTGACGGATAGTATCCATTTAACATAAGGAGATATAGGTTATGAAGCGATTCTATCCTCTTACCGGTCTTTTTCTCATTATTCTTTTTTCGATGGTGTGGGTGTTTCTTTTTTCCATAACAAAGGAAAAATCCCGCGTGTTTGGAGAAGATTGGGACAGCGATACCACCTATATACGAAATATGGTGCATGAAAAATGGGACGCCTGGAAGGTATCTCAAATAGAGCGATTATATGCGGAAATACGCGGAAAGAAAATATCGATCGACACGGTTCGTATACTGAAACGGAATATAGAAGATATCGCTTCCGTTTTGGAAGAACGCGAGTTTACGATCAAGGTATTGCGACTTTTCGAGTATTATTACAATAAACCGATTGAAAAGAGGGAATATTATTTTACACTCCGCAGTCTTATGCGGAGTTTTTATAGATAAAATTATATGAGATAGAAAATAAAAAACCCCACTATGGGTATTTTTTCTAATTTATTTTTTTAAGACATTCTTCGAGTCGCATCGCTATGTCCGCGTTCAGTCCGTCGGATGCGCGGGAAACATATTCAGGGAGGAGTTTTTTCATGATATCATTCGTCATCGTGTCGTATTCCTCCCGTGTATGGAGACGGTTCGCGTATTCGCCGATCTTCAACGCCATAGGATGGGTGGGGTCCGTGATGCGCGCCGCTTCGCTGTCTATGAACGTGCGGTATTCTTCGGGAAGCTCGGATTCTATTTTTTTGAGAAGATCAAACGCAATGCGCTTATTGAAAAGAAAACGCATCCGCTCTTTTTCTTCTTCCGAAAGTCCCAATATAGCGAATAATTCTTCGAGAATTTGTTCCGATTTTTTATCCATTGTAACAAGACATTATTTTTTCTTGCTTTCGAAAAGAAAGGGAAAGATGAAGAACGGAAAAAGCATCACCTCGAACATTGATTCGAGACCCGTTTTGTTTCCCATGCTTTCTTGACGCGGTGACATGCATATAGTATACCATTTTTTTGACTTTTTTCGAATGTCGGTATATCACTGAATCAGCACCGTAAAAAAGGAGAGAAAAGTATGCGAAACGAATTTTTCGCGGTAACAGGAACATCGGTATATCACGCGGCCCACGAAGAAGGAAAGGCGCTTCCCCGCGTCGAAAAGATAGCACTGAAGGGAGAGAGTGTTTTTCCCGTCGGCTATGTATTAGATGGAGGAACAATGCTCGCGATTTGCAAAGATCTCATCATGTACGTTCCTGAAGGTGGCGGACTCATGAATACCACATTTGAACGAAGGATCGAGTACGTGAATACGCGCTTTTGGGGAGACAAGACGTCTTCGATCATCGCACTTTTTAAAACAAAAGAAGAAGCGCTCCGCTGTTTTGACGAGAAAGATACGGTCCCATGCGATCCGCGATGGTTAAAGGAAACAACGGAAGTGTTGGATGAAATAGGGAATAATCATCCTCGATTCGAAATATGCCATTATCCCGCACTTGCGCTTATATCGTAAAATATTTTTCCGCTCCTCAGAGCGGTTTTTTTATGCCGGCTGGAAAAGTGTGATAAAATTCATATATATGGGCATCAATAAAAAACGGATCGGCATTGTTGCCGTGATACTCGTCGTGTGCGCGGGGCTCGGAAGCGCCGGGTATCTTTTCTTCAATATGTATGAAGAGAATGGACTTCTCGGGAACGAGATAGATTCGCTGGAACAGTCCCTTGGTATAACGAAAACATATCTTGAGAATACCCGCAGGGACAATACGAGCCTTACGGAACTTCTTGGGAATGAACGCGGAACGAACGAAATTCTTTCGAAAAATCTCGAGGATCAATTCTCGAAAAATGTCGCTCTGGAGAGTCAGGTAGTGAGCATTTCCGGCATGGTGCAGGATATTTCCGGAACGGTGGGTACACTTCAAAAATTGAGCCAGACCGATAAGGAACTTCTGAAAAAATATTCGAAAGTATATTTTTTGAGCGAAAACTATATTCCGTCACGACTCGTCTTTTTGGAGAGAACATACCTTCTTGATGCGAGTGTGCCGAAACAGATACACGCCGGACTTGAGCCATTTCTTCAGGATATGATGCGCTCCGCAAGCAGTACCGGGATCGATCTGAAGATCGCGTCGGCATATCGTTCGTTCGACGAACAGATGTCGGTAAAAACGGGATATAAGATGCTCTATGGTTCGGGCGCCAATCAATTTTCCGCCGATCAGGGATATTCGGAGCATCAATTGGGAACGACGCTCGATTTTACGACGCCGAAACTGAAAATTCTTTCGACGCAGTTCGATAAGGATGCGGCATACGCGTGGCTTTTGGAGAACGCGTATCGGTTTGGATTCGTGCTTTCCTATCCGAAGGGAAATTCATATTACCAGTACGAACCATGGCACTGGCGTTTCGTGGGTGTCGGACTCGCGACAAAACTCCACGGAGAAGGGAAGTATTTCTACGATCTGACTCAACGGGAGATCGACAACTATCTCATTTCGATCTTCGACAGATGATCCTGAATTTCAGAGTTTCTTCACCACAATGAATGTCGTGAGGTTCGGATGATTGTCCTGTATGCTTGGCGCGATGACATTCAGTCCGTAGATTTGAGCGCTTCGTGCGGGAGCGATGACTGCGGTATCTTTCGGAAGAACTCTAGCCGCAAGATCTTTTGCCGCCTTTGCCGTGTCTTCCCACTCCGTGAGTGGTATATTCTTGAATTCTTTCGAGAGATACCGTTCACACTGCGAAAGCGCCTGGGGGTGACTCGTGATATTTTTTATATCTTCCTTTTTCATGCCTGGGAGCGTCATGAGACATTGATGTACGTCGAGCCACACTTCACCGATCATTGAAAAGAGGTGTTTTCCCATCGCTTCGAACGCGGTTTGCACGAGTCCGCCGCGTGAATTCACGACGGGAAAAATACCGCGCTCGACTTCACCGCGTTCCACGAGAGAGAGCACTCCCTCCATATCCATCGCAAAGACGAGTTCCATTTCTACCCCAGTCCTTTGCATGTAGATGAGTCCGGCCTCTTCGGAGAACGAGCCTTTTTCTCCGGACACCGCAAGCGTAATTTTCTTTTCCATATAAAAATAGTACCGTCTCATCAGTTTCATATCAAATAAAAAAACACCGTGAGGTGTTTTTTCCGTTTACAACTTCTCGATGCAGTTGGTGTATGTTTCCGTGCTATTCTCGAGAATGAAAGCCGTATTTCCCTTGTTCCAAAATACCAGTTCTTCGCCGCTTGTCGCATAGCGCGCGCCACTCGCGGAGATTGCCTGAGGAAGAGAAAGGCTCCGTCCGTCGCTCAATGTAAGATCAACGCTTTGTTCTATGCCGGTGTGAAATACTGTCGCGATGCTCTTTTCGTCGTCGCACAGGAAGACTGCACGAATAGTTTCGTTTATTTCTTCCACGAAGTGTTTTCCG
>JAJZPU010000001.1 GCA_021811055.1 bacterium | reverse complement strand
ACCGATTCGTCTTTTTCGTTCGCGATCTTCGATACGATGCCGGAATCCCTGTCGAGCCCAAGCGTGAGTTGCGTAAGATCATTCGATCCGATGGACATTCCGTCGAAGATCTTCAGAAATTCGTCGGCGCGCAGAATATTCGACGGGATCTCGCACATGACATATGTTTTGAACGTCTTGTCCTTTTTCTTTTCGAGTCCGTGTTTCGCCATGATTTCGAGAACTCTCATCCCCTCTTCGGGCGTCCTGCAAAACGGTATCATCGGTACCACGTTTTTGAGCCCCATCTCGTCGCGCACTATTTTCATTGCCTTGCATTCGAGTCCGAACGCTTCCTTGAATTTCGGATCATAATAACGGGATGCGCCTCGCCATCCAAGCATCGGATTTTCCTCTTCCGGCTCATACAATTCCCCGCCGACAAGTTTCCGATATTCATTTGTTTTGAAATCGGAAAAGCGGATGATAACCTCGTGTGGCCAGAATGCCGCCGCGATTTTCGCGATCCCTTCGGCAAGTTCATTAATATAAAATTGCGCCTTATCTTCGTATCCGATCGTCTGTGTTTCGATCGTTTTTATAATGTGCTGTAACGCCAATCTCTCCTTATAATCCTTCGAATGCGCCGCTTTTTGTTTTAACTCCTTATACTCGATAAGCGCATTCGGGTGGATGCGTATATAGGATGCGATAATGAATTCGAGACGCCCAAGCCCGACACCCTTTACCGGAAGATTGTGGAGATGGAACGCCTCGTCGGGAGAACCTATATTCACCATTATTTTTGTTTTCGTTTCCGGAATTTTATTCAACTCGTGTTCCGCTACGGAGAATTCAACTTTTCCTTCATACACCTTTCCCACTTCACCCGACGCACAATCAACCGTTATCACGCTTCCCGTTTTCAATTTCTTTGTCGCGTCATTCGATCCGACAATACAGGGAATTCCCAGTTCACGCGATACGATCGCCGCGTGGGATGTTCTCCCCCCCTTATCCGTCACTATTGCCGAGGCGATCTTCATGATAGGTTCCCAATCGGGATCGGTGATTTCCGTCACGAGAACTTCTCCTTTTTTGAAGTCGTGTATGCCGCGCACATCACGAATTACCCTCACTGCGCCGGTACCGATCTTCGATCCAACGGAAATTCCCCGCACTAGAACATTCCCCGTACCTTTTATGCGATACTCGCGATATACATTCTTATCTTCGATCGAACGTACCGTTTCCGGACGCGCCTGCACTATGAAAAGCTCCCCTGTTTTCCCGTCCTTTGCCCATTCGATATCCATCGGCTGGAACCGTCCGTGTCGCGCCGAAAAATGTTTCTCTATTTCAAGACACCACGTTGCAAGCGTCTTCACTTCCTTCTCGTCGAGTGCGTACTTCTCCTGGTCTTTTGCGGGAACATTCACCTGCTTCGTGCCTCCCAGCATACTATATACAAGTTTTATATTTTTCTGTCCCAATGTTTTCGCGATCGTACCGCGATATCCGCCTTCGAGTGACGGTTTGAATACGATAAACTCATCGGGAATTACTTTTCCCTGCACAATGAACTCTCCGAGTCCGTAAATGCCGTTTATTACAATGACCTTATCGAATCCCGATTCGGTATCTATGGTGAACGCAACACCGCTCGACGAAAGATCGGACCGTACCATTTTCTGTATTCCCACCGAAAGCGCAATATCGGTATGTGAGAATCCCTTATCAAAACGATAGGAAATCGCACGATCGGTGAAAAGGGACGCAATGCATCGGCGTGTCGCTTCGAGTATATATGAGACTCCGGATACGTTAAGAAATGTTTCCTGCTGTCCGGCAAACGATGCTCCGGGAAGATCTTCCGCGGTTGCGGAAGAACGAACGGCGGTATCAACTCCCTTTCCGTATTTTTTCTCCATTTCCCTGTATGCTCCAACCACCGCCTCTTCGATTTCTTTCGGGAGTTTTGTTTTTAATATAGTGCGCCGTACTTTTTTCCCCCGTTCCTGCAGGTCCCTGATATTATGCGTGTCGAGTCCCTTCAGAATTTCCTTTATTTCTTTGTCGAGCCCGGTTTTCTTGAAAAAATGGCGGTACGCGGCGGCAGTCACCGCAAACCCTCCGGGAACATTCACCCCTTTCGGCGTAAGTGCCGAATACATTTCTCCCAACGCCGCATTTTTTCCCCCCACCAATGCGATGTCTTTTATGTCGACCTCCTCGAACGGCAATACAAATAATTCTTCTTTTTTCATTTGTTATTTTTTAAAACGCACCGCCAACACCAGATCCGACACGTTTGATCCGGTAACACCCGTTTCGATATAATCTCCCGTGCGCTTGAAAAACTCGAACGAATTGTTTTCGCCCAAATATTTCCTGATATCGAGATCTAATTCGGCGGCGTGCTTTTTTGTTATTATATCACAAATTCCACCTGCGAATTCCGTATTGTCTTTTCCATCCGATGCGATGGAAATTATCATTTCGTCATCGTTCGAAAAGCGAAGCGCGGAAAGCGCCACCTCCTGATTCCGTCCGCCCTTCCCCGCTCCTTTTACCACCACCGTACTCTCCCCTCCATAGAGCAACATGGAGTTCGGAGAAACCGTCTTTAATTCGCTCGCTATCCCTGCGCCGATATGACGCGCGTGTCCCGAAAACGACTTGGTGCGTATCGTTGGATTGTATCCCCGCGCACGTGCCGCTTCCTTCATGGCGTTCAACGCTATTTCGTTTGAAACCACTATTATGTTTTTTACGTTATTGAAAAATTTCTCATCCTTTGGTGTTTCGACAAGCCCCTTCTCGGCAAACGCGCATTGATCCGATAGCTTAAATTCGGCAAATATCTTTTTCGCGTCGTTCACGGTCGTGGTATCAAGCACCGTCGGACCGGATGCGACAAATTCTATGTTGTTTCCCGGTACGTCGGAAAAAATCATCGAGATAAGACGCGCGGGATACGCGTACTTCGCGAGATACCCCCCTTTTGCAAGGGAAAGATGTTTTCGGACGGTATTCACTTTTTCTATGGAGGCACCGCTGCGAAAAAGGTTCTCCACTATTTCTTTCTCCTCAAAACACGTAAGGTTCTCCGGCTGACATAAAAGAGACGAACCACCACCGGAAATTATCGCGATAACGACGTCTTTTTCCGTCATATTGGAAAGCATCTCGATCATCGCCTTTGTGGCGTATATATTCCTCTCCGAAGGAAACGGATGATCCCCCACATAGAGCTGTATTCCCGGATGATCCAACACTCCTTCATGCACGTCTATCACGATTCCCGCATGTATATTTTTTCCTATTATTTTTTCTATTTCCTGCGCCGCTTCAAGAGCGCACTTCCCTATACTCACCAAAAATATTCGCGATTGTTTTTGCAACACCACTTCTTCTCCCGCAACAACGATCTTATCTCCAAATTGTTGCACGGAACGTCGCACCACGGCACGTGTATTGATCGATTGAAGCCCCTCTTCGATAATTTCGAGCGCCGCCTTTCTTTCAGGAGAAGATGCGATATATTCGAAATTTTTTATTTTCATACCATCTTGTTATTGGGGCAACGGACATCCGCTCCTAAGAGAAAGTTCTTCGAGCTCCTGTTTTCCCACGAACTTATTCCCATCGGCAAAAATCCATGTAGGATACGCTTCGACACCCTTTTCGATGCATAGTTGTGCGTTTTCCGGACACTCAACGTACGAAACATACCGAAAAGAATCCCCGAAAAGCCGCTTTTGGTCCTGACAATGCGAGCACCATTCCGCCCCATACATCACCGCACCTTTGTCGCGAAGACATTGGGCAAACCCGTCTAAATTTTTTCGGCTGTTTTGTATGAGTGGATATATCACAAGTGTAAGCAATATTCCGATTCCCAACACGAGAATAACGATCGGTAAAATGTTTTTTTTCTTCATAAATTATTTTATTCTTTGCAACAATCTACCAGCTTCTCGACAATATCTTCCGCCGTCCATGGTTTTTTTTCATTTCCCGAAATTCCGTTCTCTTTCGCTTTCACACCCGAGAGATCTATGAGTTTGAGACGAATTCCCCAAAACATCGCGTAGACGCGATATGCTTTTTCGAACATTACTTCCGCTTCCTCCTTCTTTCCGTCGGAGCGCAGTTTTGTCGCAACTTCCATGATCCGCATAGATGCGGCAAGAAGATGCTTTGAAATACACCACGTCTCGCCCTCATGCACGGGAATCATTTCCGCAAGGAGTGATTTTCGTATTTCGCGTGTTTCCTCAAGAAGACCGATATAGTCGCTGTTTTTCGTTTTTTCCGCGGTAAAAAAGAAATGTTCCTCGAGACTTATAAGGTTCATCACCGCAATACTCAGATCCTCCTCCCGGGAAAGATCGAAGGTGCTGCTTTTTTTCAGTTCCTCCACTTTTTGAAGGAGTGTTTCAAACTTTTCTTTGTTGAGTTCCATAATGACTGTTATTGTACCTTTTTTAGAGAAGAAAGATAAGCGTTCCCAAGAGCATCATCGCAACTCCTCCGATGAGCCGACCCTTCACGTTTTCTTTTTTCCACCCCTCTACTTTCTTCAGCAGCTCTTCGTTTCCCGCCGTAAAAAGTATGAGTATAAGCGGCAACACGAACACGATGTTGTACCACACAAGATATCCGAATCCGCTGAAAAATGTGGCACGATCATGCAAAAGTCCCAACACCATGAGATATGGCCCCCCCGTACACGGAAATTCCCACATTCCCACAAAGAATCCGAGAGCGAGTGCCGAGGGAATCGATGCTTTTTCAACAAAGGTTGCGATTTTTCTGTGCGCGCGTTGCGGAATTCCAAGTTTTATCGGAAAAGACGGAACGAAGTGATTTATAAGACTGAGTGCTCCCGAAAAAATAAGAATGGCTCCTCCGATGCGCGCGACAAAATGAGGCACATTAAAGAATTGGAGCGTTTGTAGCACTCCCAACCCGATAAGCACATAGACAAGGAAGACTCCAAGAATGTATGTACCACCGACAAGAAGTATGTTCTTTCTCGTTCTTCCGAGACTGAAAAGAAACGCGATGGTAAGGAAAAGTATAGAAAATGCGCACGGATTTACACTGTCGATAAGTGCTGCGCCGGTAACGAGAGGAAACATGGATTTTTTTTCATACAACGAACCGAAAAATGCGGCGCCTCCCTCCGAATATTTCAAAAAATTCACTCCGACAAAAAGCAGAATGATAAGAGCGACGATAGCGGCAAACGAGATGATTTTTTTCTTTTTCATGATGATTAGGATATTGAGTCGAGAATATTTTCGAATATCGTCCGCGGATCTTTTCTTTCAACCATGATTTTTTCCAATGCCGAGAGTATCTCGAATTTCTTCACTTTTTTTCCGACAAGCCCGAATACGGAGGGCGCGGATATCACCCCCTCGCTTTGTATATCGAATTTTCCGTCCTCCAAAACGTCCTGTCCCGCCTTTCTGTTTCGCGAGTATTCGCTGAATCCGCATGTCGCAAGATCTCCGAGTCCCGCCACATCAAGTACCGTTTTCTTTCTCCCTCCAAGTATACGCGAAAGACGCGTAATCTCATTCATCGATTTTACGAGAAGCCATCCCTTTGCATTACCACTCCACTCGAGTCCGTCGGCAATACCGAATGCGAGCGCATACGTATTCTTAAGGACTCCTCCGAGTGCCACCCCATGCATATCTTTTGTGTATAAAAAACGCACCGCGCTTCCGCTGAAGGCGGCCTTTACTTTTTCGAATATCTCTCCGTTTTGGGCTCCTATCATGCCCACTCCCACGTGACCAAGATTCAACTCTTCGGCAAGCATCGGACCTCCCAGCATCCCGAATTTTTTCTTATGGAAAAATTCCCCGATAATCTCATCGGGAGTCTTTCGAGTCCCGCGTTCCAGTCCCTTCGCGAGTGCGATGATAAACGCATGATGCGGCACATCGTTTTGAATTCCCCGACACACGTCCCGCAATGCCCACGAGGGCACACAGAGGAAAACCAGATCCGCGTTCCGTACGATCTCCGAGATGTCTTTCTGATTGGGAACTTTTCCCTCCTCCTTGTCCCACATCGAAACATCGTATCCCTGCTTTATAAATATGCGTGAAAACGCATCTCCTATTCTTCCCGCCCCGATAATGGCGATATTTTTCTGCATATCCACATTATATATGAGAATCTGTCCCAAAAAAAATGCGGACAACACGAACCAGTATACCTTTACGATGCCGCGCGGGAAATTCTGTCTATAAGCGCATCCCCGACACCGTTTTTTGGTGGTGTTTCCACGATAATGACATCCGCATTCTTTTCATCACACTTCCGAAGAAGCGAGAAAAAACTTCTTGCCGCGCGGAGAGGATCGTTTCTTTTTCCGAAAATGAATGTTTTATACGCTTTCATATAAAGATCCTTCCTTTCGGTAAACGTAATGACACACACCCTGTTTTTTGGATACTTCCTGATATTTTTTTTCACCGCGGCACTCCCTCCGGAAACAAGAATAAGTTTCGCCTTCGGTGCGTAGTGCCTGTATTTTTGTCCCGGGGATCTCACTACACCTTCTTTTTTTTCGGTCGAAAGAAGAACGGGACCTATCATGTCTTTAATTTCACCACTCGTTATTTTTCCCTTGCGCAGTATTGTGGGAATTTTTGTCGTAAGATCCACGACCGTAGATTCGACTCCTATGCGCGTATGTCCTCCGTCAAGAATAAGCGGGATTTTCCCTTTCAGATCTTCGTAGACATGCTTCGCCTCCGTGGGACTCGGACGAGTCGAGATGTTCGCCGAGGGTGCCGCAACAGGCACCCGCGTTTTTTCGATAAGCGCGAGTGCAACGGGATGTGCCGGCATACGCACCGCGACCGTATTTCCTCCGGCGGTCACTATATCGGGAATGCTATTCTTTTTTTTGAATATTATCGTGAGGGGTCCCGGCCAAAATTTTTTCATGAGCGGGAATGCTTTTTCCGGAATTTCTTTGACCACGGCGGCGAGCATCTTTTCGTCGCATATATGGACAATGAGAGGATTATCCGCGGGACGCCCCTTTGCCTCAAAAATTTTTTTCACCGCACCCGCACGGAGCGCGTCCGCCCCAAGTCCGTATACCGTCTCCGTCGGGAACGCGACAAGTCCGCCGTTTTTTATGATTTTCGCGGCGGCGCGAATTATCTTTTCTTCCGGTTTTTTTCGATTTATTTTTGTTATTTTCGTTTTCATTCAAAAAACTACGCTATTTCCGCCTGATAGCATTCCTCGCAATAGACTATTTCCGGTCTTTCGGGAGCATACGAAGTTTTTATCGCCTTACCGCACTTCATACAACTCCTATCATAGAGATACGGCAGATTTGTCTTCGAAAATAAAATATTTCTTCGACATATCGAACAATGATGATACAGGGGCAGGGAAAATCTCTTCAGTATATCAAGTTCTCCCTGAAGAATTTTATATGCCTTCCCACAATTTTCACAGGCGATAACTTCCTTCAGAATAGATTCGTCGGTATTCTCAATCGAATCGGGAATATCCTGAGCTCGCATCGTGATTGGATATTCATTTTCCTCCGTTTCGCGCCATTTTATTCCCTCTCCCAAGACTTCTTCTTTTTCTTTTGGAAAAAATGCCAGCGCTATCGTCTGATTGTAAGAAAAGGGAGAGAGTTCGTATGGTAAAAATTCACCGTATTTCCATACACGACCCACAACATCGCTATAAGGATTCTGTTCCATATCTTTGCGGATATGCGCAGATAATTTTTCATATTCCTCTTTTGTATACTGTTTGTTCAAAATACAATATTCCTTACGCTTAAGATTCACACATCCAATAATATTTTTGCATGTAATTCCATAAATTGAATATTCAACATTTAATACGTCGGGCCAGCATTCATTTGAAAACTTTATATTATTCGCCCCCTCTCCAACGACGCATGATTCATAAATGCGTTCTGCCCCATTCCCCCATCCGGTATAGTCATAAGAGTCGTGCGCCTTTGCCACTGAAATAAACTGAGTAAATCGAGAATCTTCAACGCCACTTACCATATAGGCATCACGTGAATTCTTGGACTCATATACATAGTCACCCGTCACATTTACATTCAAGCTATTTCCTATATATGCTCTACGGGGATGTTGTAACCATAACTCATAAACTTTTCTTTTTATATTTTCCAATGCGAAATACGAAGAGAGATTAAACTCCTTCAGTTTTTCAAAATATTTCTCTTTTGAATACTGCTCATTAAAGATACAGTAGCTTTTATTTCGTAAATTAATACATCCGAAACAATGTGAACATCCAATACAAGAACGAGAAAACCATATATCGGTACACGAATCACATTCTTCGGAATAATACGTACCATAACACTTATAACATCCAACATCTTCATAACAAAGCTCACTGTCCTTCATCCGGTAACAATTAAGTGAGTCGCGGAGGTTAAAGAGAAATATTGAATAATAGACATTCTCACAATAATCAGCCCAAAATGTCATATAACAATTTTTTGAATATGCCGTCCCGTTTGTGTAATCACAATTTGTATTGGTAAGATATGCGCTCTCAAGACCCATGTATGGTGTTTTTTTCGCGAGTTCCTGTACCTGCTGAAGAAACGGGCGGTTTGAATCATATTCAATCGCATATTCGGTTCCATCCCAGTCGTCCGCCCACCAACACGGCTGACAATACACTGGGAACTCTGTATTTTCCGGATGTATACTCACCATTGATTTACCACACTTCGAGCATTTTCGTTTATACAAACTCCACAAGTTCATAAAAGAAAACCTGCGGATAAGCCTGCATTTCGGGCACCAGGTCGGCGGCGGTACATTTATTTTTTCGTAAAACGCAAGGTCTTCACTTTCAATCGTGAAATCTTTTTTGCAATTTTGGCACGTTCTTTGTTCGTTGTTCATATAATATGACTTACGCCACTTCTTTTTGATAACACTCCGTACATGCAATTTTCTCATATTTCCACTCTTTTGGATAATAGACGCGCATATTCTTTCCACAAAACACGCACGCACGCTCCGTTGGTTTCAATACCGTAAGATATTTCATGCGCTCTTTGATGCGCACATCAAAATGCACGCGCGGAAGAGGAACACCCTTCTGTTTATAGAATTCCAGCTCTCTCTGCGCAATATTGAAACGCCAGCCCGATACGGGACAAATGAGCGCCTGTGCGATAATTGAATCGGGAACGTCGCGAATATCGTCCGGCAATTCCGCGGTCGGCATGCCTTCCGTACGGGTTTCATCGATATCTTCCCAATATCCTCCAAGCGCGAGAATTTCTTCTTTTGTTTTTTCGGGAAAATAGCTATAGCTTGTCGAAAAATTGTATGGACCGGTACTCATTGCATACGGGAAAAACGACCCGTACTCTCCCCTCGCTTTCATATCTCCAATAACTTTTTCCCGAAGCGCTTCGTATTCTTCCTTCGTGTACTGTGTGTTCAAAATACAATATTTTTTATTTTTAAGTCCCACGCATCCGAAACAATATTCGCACTCCTTGCAAAGATCGAGATATTCGGAAAAACGACCCGATGACCATGAGGAATATTTCATCGCATACGCATTCACGCACGAGCTCGAATTTCCCACAAATTCTGCGTACCAACATCCGTTCGCGTCAATGTTCGTTTTGTCGGTCAAACCACGCACGCAGTTGTAACACTCTTCGGAAAACTGGATTCCGAAACAATTGTGGGCATTATTCATATCCAGAAGAAATTCCCCTTCGGAATTATTTGCCCTGATATTGAAATTTTCCCGATGCACAACATTCTTTTTTACCATCTCACCGAATTGGATTCGAAAATTCTGAATTGACTTAAATGACGTAAGTTGAAATGATCCGATTTTCTCAAGGTATTCCTCCTTCGAATATTGTATATTCTCGATACAATATGATTTTCCGCGTAAATTCCAACACATAAAACAATTTGAACAGTTCCTGCAGTCAAAGAGAAAATATGAATTCATGCAATCGCGGGAATTCTGTGAATAGAAGAGGTCGTAAGAATTGAAACAGTACGTGCAGTCATAGCAATTATTAGAATCAAAACAAAATACGAGGTCGATTGAATTCTTCCCGCGAAATACGCGGTATGCATAGTAGAGGTCTTCACATTCCTCCATTGATCGTGAAAGGTAACAATTCTTCGAATTCCACACATCATCGCACCAGTCACAATTCGTGCTGTTCCCCGCCCCCTGATGCGGACGCGGCACCTTTTCTTGCAGCTCCTTCATCTGATCGAAAAACGGTCTTGATGGATCATATTCCTTTCCATAATCAATCCCATCCCACGCGTCACTATGCCACTCGTGAAGTGTATAGATCGGGTATCTCTTTTGCGCCGAAAGCACCGTGATCATACTTTCTCCCGAAAGATCTGATTTTGTTTTTCTGAATTTTCCGAACGGCCATACCGAAAAATGAAGGCTTACTCTGCAGAAAAAGCATATTCGGGGAAGTTCCAACCCGAGTTTTTCGTACATTCCGAGCTCTTCATTCGTTATCGAAAATTCTTTTTTACAGTGTTCGCAAATCTTTTGCATAGAACATTAATAGATCTCACCCTGATAGCACTCTTCGCAATACACAATTTCCGGTCTTTCGGGAGCATACGTTGTTTCCATTGACACTCCACATTTTCCGCAATTTCTCTTCCACAAGAAAAACGGATTCGCTCTTTTTATCCGTTCCATGTGCCTGCAGTTCGGACACAGTTCCGGAAGTGAGACGCCTATTTTTTTATATAATGAAAATTCCTGTGGCGTAATACGAAATGCGCCGACACAGTTGTCGAGACACGTCCGCTTATGTCCGCACTCAAGGACCTCTTTTGTGATATCCTCGAAAACATCGGCTATGCTTTCGGGAATATTTTCGGTATGTACGGTAATCGCATATTCGTTTTTCGGAAGATCTCTCCATGGATATCCCCGTCTTTCGATAACTTCTTTTGTGTAGGGAAAATGCTCATATGCAAGCGACTCATTGTATGCGAATAGCGACAGTTCCGTAGGAAAGAATTCTCCATATGAATAGGTCCGCCCCTTTGTATCGATATAGGGTATTTCTTTCATATGCGCCTTAATTTTCGGTATCAGTATTTCGTATTCTTCTTTTGTATATTCCTTATTCAAAATACAGTACCGCTTATTCCGAAGACCGATACAGCCGAAGAGATTTTCCGAACCGTGACAATTCAGACTGTATTCCACATTTGTCCCCCCATATGCCACCACATCGAACAAAAATCGTGAGCCACTGAGTCCCGCGTCCACCGATTCGTATATCAATTCACCATTATCGCCACATCCGAATGTGTCGTATGAATCGTTCAACGTGTATCCCCCATTCATGCAATATTTGCAGTTTCGTCCCCCCATGCGGATACCGAAACAATATTTACACGAATCGCACTGATCGAGATAATCTCCCGTCGAATTGGTCGTATTCACAAAAAATGCCGGGCGACGGATTGCCTTTAATTTTTCCGCCTCAAAAAGCGTCCATGCCCGCTTGATGTCGCTTCTCTTTCCGAGATCGAATTCTTTTATCTTTTCCTGATACTCCTCTTTCGTGCAGGGAGTATTGAAGAAATAATATGATTTATTCCGCAAATTCGTACATCCGAAGCACTGCTGACATCCCTTGCAGTCGTAGATGAACGCGCAATCGTTGCAGTTTTCCGAATTCTCCGCAAAAAGCACATGATACAATTTCATGCCTTTTATCACCTCATAACACAATTCGGAGCTGTTTGCCGTCAAAATATCGGAAGAATCACGAACGTCACCACATTGAGAAGAATACACGAGGTTCTCGTTTTGAAACGACGCGAATACGAAATAACAATCTTTCGACTTCGCGACATGGTTGCAATAATTGCTGTTCACGCAAGTACTGTTGAATACCGAGGGCATCGGAACACGCTCCATAAGTTTCCTGAATTGAGTGAAAAATGGAATCGAAAAATCGTATTCCATACCGAATTGTCGGGCATCCCACGCATCACTCCACCAATAATCCCGCTCATAGGCATTAATCGGACCATCCGGAGAAAATATTGAAACAATATCCTTTCCCGTTGCGGCACATTTCCGTTTATAAAGCGTCCGCTCGTTTCTCCACGACAAAAGCCGTTCCCTCCGGCACATGGGGCACCATGTCGGGGGCGGTACATCTATTTTTTTGTAGAAATTAAAATCCTCGCTTTCTATCGTAAAATTTCTCCGACAATTCTGACAAAGTTTTGTTTCCAAATCCATTGCTTTAATCATACCCAAAATAAAAATCGCCCTCAACTTCACAGTCCCAAGGAGAATCTCACGTCGTCCCTCAACTTCGTTCGGGACTCTTTAGACACCTCTCGGTTTCTAACGTCCGCCAGTCGGCGGACTGTTTTCCTACACGGGAAAACTTCCGTTTTCCCGACCCCTTTCCCGTTCGATTCTCCAAAACCATGTATACAAAAAGAGATATTAAAATATCTCTTTTTGTATACGTAGTCCCAAGGAGAATCGAACTCCTATTACCGCCGTGAGAGGGCGGTGTCCTAACCGTTAGACGATGGGACCCCAATAGACGCTCTTTATTTAATCGTAAAGACCGGTTTTTCGCAACCACGTGCGCTCCTGACGCACAAGCAATTCCTTTGCACGAAGCGGCTCCGCCATGATCTCCTTCACAATGCGTTCCATACGTACTCCCTGTGACCCCTTTACGAGTATAAGATCGTCGCGCTGAACTTTTTGCTGGATCTGCATCGCCGCTTCATGAATATTGAGAAACGAGAATATTTTCTTATTCGATAATCCCGCGTGTTCCGCCGCTTCCGCGATGATTTTCCCACGGGTACCTACGGTAAACAGTATATCGGCACTTTCAGGAACCATTCTTCCTATTTCCTCATGCGCTTGAAGTGTGTATTTTCCAAGCTCAAGCATATCTCCCAAAATCACTATCCTTCGTTTCGCCTTAAGGCTTCCCATGGTCCGCAGTGCTTCTTCCATTGCCGCGGGAGACGCATTGTATGTGTCGTCGATAATAACGGAATGTCTTACCCCCGGAATAATACGCTGTCTCCCTTTCGGAGGATTTAATTTTCCAAGCGCATCGGCAATGTGCACAAGATTCATCCCGAACACAAGCCCCACAAGTGCCGCTGCCGCTGCCGCGTACGCCGGAGCGCGTCCGAGTACTCCGTCGATTTTTATCGGAATATACGTTCCTCCATAAGTAAGTTTGAACGACACTCCCCCTCCGTGTTCATTTATATTATTCGAAAAGTTGGTAATGCGCAGATCCGCACGTTCCGAAAATCCGAACGTGACTACATTTGCGCGCGCCACTTCTTTTGTTTCCATTACTTTTTTATCGTCCGCATTCAAGACCGCAAACCCAGTAGTCGGTACGCTTCCGATAAGTTTTGCCTTTTCGCGGACGATCCCCTCAATGCCGGTAAAAAATTCAATATGCACCGGCGTTTCTCCCATCGCGGTGAATACCCCTATTTGTGGACGGGCAATATCGAGAAGATAACGCATGTCCCCCGCACGATCCACTCCATATTCAAGCACAACTATTTCCGGATAATTTTTATCGCGTACACAGAGCCGGAACAAGGATCCCGCGATCACCCTCATCCAAAATACGATTCCCTCGGTTTTTTCCCAATCACCGAGAATGGAGAGTGGCAGTCCGAATTCGTTGTTGAAATTTTTAGACGAAGCGCGCACGCGCCGTTCGACACCAAGCACCTTTCCTATCGCTTCTTTTGCGGATGTCTTCCCGATGTTTCCGGTAATTCCCACAATTCCCGGATTATATCGCTTCAAAGTGAGGTGTGCGAGTATTTTCAATATTTTTTTTAACAATGATAAAAATATCTGTTTCATAAATAGTATTATTGTTCCGTGACGGAAAGCTTGTCCGGAGGAATATGGTAATAGTTAATGATATATTGCGCAATATCGCGAAACGCGGGAACCACCGTCATTCCGGCAAGTTCTCCCACCTGGGGTTTTTCAAGTTTTACAAGAACAACGAACTGCGGATCGCTCGCGGGAGCGAACCCGACAAACGTATGCATCATCTCTTCCGTATACCCTCCTTTCGTAAAATCCGGAATGTATGCAGTTCCCGTTTTTCCCGCAACCCTATATTGCGGAATTGCGGCAATCTTTGCCTTTTCCACCGTCGATTCGAGCATTGCTGTTATTTTTTTTGTTGTGTCTTCACTCACCACTCTTCTCACCACATACGGTTCCGCGTCTTTGCTCACGAACGGCTTCATAAGCAACCCTCCGTTCGCAATCGTGGAAAACGCGTTCGCGAGCTGTAACGGCGTCACCGATGTTCCTTGTCCGAACGATGCTGTCGCGAAATCTATGTCCCGCACCGCGCTTCGTTCGAGATTTTTGAGACTGCCGCCGATCTCATCGGGAATATCGATATTTGTCTTTTCTCCAAATCCGAATTTTTTCAGATACGAAATAAACCGACTGTGCCCGACTTGTTGTTCGGCAAATATCGCCCCGGTGTTTACCGAGTTCTCAATGACCTGTGTCATGGTAATTTTCCCGTATACCTTATCGTTCGCATTCCGTATCGTTCTTCCATTCATCGTGACACTCCCCTTGTCGACGAACGTCGTATCGGGAGTAATCACTCCGGTTTCGATACCGGCAGCCATCGTGAACGGCTTCATCACCGATCCCGGTTCATACACCAACTGTACCGCGGGATTCAAAAAACTTTTAATGGGATATTTTTTGTATTCATTCGGATCAAAATCGGGTTTGCTCGCCAGTGCGATTATTTTTCCCGTTTTCGGTTCTTCAACGATGACGGTTCCTCCCACCGCATCGTAATTTTTCATAAGGTCTTCAAGCACCTGTTCCACGTGCGTCTGGATCGTGCGGTCGATCGTAAGATACACCGAATCCCCCCCCGCAAGCCGGTCGTCATACATTTTTTCGATTCCATACAATCCCACCGGCTGATCGTTATCCTCCGTAAAACCAACGAATCCTGAGAGCTGTGAGGCAAGGGACTGGAATGCGTAATATCGGTACTGTTTTGTATCGGTATATATTCCCTTTATGCCGTCTTCTTTCACGATTTTTTTTATGAACGCTATTTCGTCATCGGTTGCTTTCTCCACAAGGAGTTTGAAAGAACTTTCTTTGTTCTCCAATGCTTTTTTCAAAAAAGCGGCATCGATGCCAATCCCGGTGGGAAGTATCTCAAGCAATTTTTCCCTTTCCGTAACTTCTTTCGGAGAAATGAAAATAATCGGCTCATCTTTGTTTATCGCGAGCGGAATCCCCTCTCCCGTCCGATCGGTAATGAATATCTGTCCGCGGCGGAGTTGAAGCGCCGCATTCAGTTCCTTCATCGCGTTCACTCTCTCGGTAAAATAATCCCCTTTTTGTATCTGAAGATCGTACAAATTCACCCCCAACATCACATAGAGGGTAATAAAAAATAATGCGAGCGTGTAAAATCGCACTTTCATCGCGAGAGAGTGAGATACTGCGGTTTCTGTTGGACGGTAAGATCAAAATCCCGCGTGAGTTCCTGCAATTTTTCGGGGTCGGTTGCCCGATATAGTTCATTTTTTAACTCAGCACCCTCTCCTTCAAGTTTCACTATTTCCTGTTTCAATGTTTTAACCTCAAAGCGCGCATTCGCTACTTCGTTGTATTCGTAGATATATACGACTCCGCCTATAACAAGCACTGCGAACAACACTGCGAAAAAACGAAATATATTTTGATTTTTTGCCGGACTGATAATGGTCATGTTTTTAAAAATTTATAAAATTGTTATTGCTCTTAATTTTGCCGATCTGCTCCGCGGATTTTCTCCGACTTCCGAAACAGATGGAATAATTGGTTTCTTTGTGATAAATGACGCGATTTTGTTTGCAACCAGCGATTTGAAATGTACTTTTATCTCTCTGTCCTCAAGCGAATGAAAGGAAATGATTCCCACCCGTCCTCGAGGGGCAACAATTTCGGGCAACACTCCCAATATCGTGTCGAGATTTTCAAGTTCGTTGTTCACGGCGATCCGAAGTGCCTGGAAAATTCGTGTCGCGGGATGAATGAAGGTTCGCTTCCCTCGCGGCATCGGCACCACCCGTTCCACGATATTCACCAGTTCTCCGACGGTCTGTATGTGTTTCTTTTTTCTTTCGCTTATAATCTTCCGCGCCATACGCCCCGCATATCGCTCTTCTCCGAATTTTTTAAATATTAAAAGAAGCGATTTCTCATCCCAGGTGTTTACAATATCGTGTGCCGCTTCTCCGTCGCCGCTCACTCCGTAACGCATATCAAGCACGGCGTCGGGAAATTTAAAACTGAACCCACGTGTCGCATCGTCTATCTGCGTCGAGGAAAATCCAAGATCAATGAGTATCCCGTCCACGCGATCAATGTGCAATCGTCGAAGTATTTCGGGAAGGTTCGCATAATTTTCGTGAACGAATATGCATCGGGAATCGTGCTTGAATTTTTCTTTCGCCGCGGCAACCGCATCCGCATCCGCATCAATACCGATAAACATTCCCCTCTCTCCAAGCGCGTTCAGAATCACTTCAGCATGACCACCGCTTCCCAACGTGCCGTCAACGAATGTTTCCCCTTCTTTCGGTTGTAATGTTCGCACCACTTCATGTAAAAGAACTGGAATGTGCGTCATGCTCATATCCCCAACTCTCCCAGCTTTTCGGCAATCTCATCGGCGGCGCTTTCCGTTTTCGTCTTGTACGCCTCCCATGCATCCACGTCCCACAATTCGACGCGCGTATACATACCCGTCACCACCACCTGTTTTTTTAAATGCGCGTAATTGCGGAGTGAATCGGGAATAAGAATGCGCCCCTGTATGTCGAGCGCAACGTCGGTCGCACCGGAAAGCATGAGACGCGCGAATGCGCGTGAGCCCGCCTGTGCAAGAGGGAGAGAAACTATTTTTTGTGCCAACACTTCCCACTCGGATTTTCCGAATATGAAAAGACAATGGTCGAGTCCGCGGGTGACAATCGCACCCGTTTCAAATTTTTCCCGGAACTTTGCAGGAACCGCGACGCGGCCCTTCGGATCCAAATTGTGTTTATATTCTCCAAGAAGCATAGTTTTCGGTTATCCCCCACAATGGGTACTTATCCACACTGTTATCCACAATTCCCCACTTCCCAATCATCATACACCATGAGAGACGAAAAGAAAAACACCCCGTGGATGAGGTGAAAAAGCCTTTATTCTTCTATGTTTTTCTACATTACATTCAAGTTATCAACAGTTGCAATGTTTCAATACTGGTTTTCGCTCGATTCCCCACTTCCCTTCCTGAAAAGCTTCGTCATATACATGCTTAAAAACACCACTACAAACGTGATAAATATCGAATAAACGAGCTTTGCAAAAAGAGAATTTTCGTTCAGTGGAAAAAAATATTCGATAAACGCTTTTATTGTCTCGTTCCACGAGAGACCGGCAACAAGTCCAAGCGCGGCGAGAATATATCCGAGTGTTTTTTCCCGCACTTCCTCTTTTACCCCACTTCCTTTTTCTTTTATCTTCTCTATTTTTTCCTTTATCTGTCCCATGTGTTCATTATATACTTTTTCAGAATTGATATTCCTTTTTTATTTCCAATACTGAAAAACGGATTTTCTTTTTTTCCAATACTTGTTCCGGAATTCGATGGGCAGCTCCCGGCGATTTTAGATTCCCGTCGTGTACGGGGAAACACGCATCCGGTTTTATTGTGATCACATAATCGATTGCGTCCTCTAATTTCACCCATGGTCCCGCGACGGGAAGCGCAAGCACGTCGATATGCTTCTGCGGATCGGTATATGCGTCCCCAGGATAAAAAAGTTTTTTTCCGATAAAATATCCGGTATTTTGCGTCTGCGGCATTGAAGAGTATATCACCGCGTGTTTTTTTCCGAACCCCTCAATCAATACTCCTCCGATTGTGATGTGTTCTCCATGTTCAAGAATTTCGAAAGAAATACGCTCCTCTTCTAAAATAGCCCCCACGGTTTTGTTCGTGATGACTTTCGCATTCGGATTGTTCTTCAAAATCGTTTTCAATGACTCCATATGGAGATGATCGTGATGTTCGTGTGTAATAAGAACAATATCTACGACGTCTACATCATTTTGATCCGTTGAATACGTGCCCGGATCGGTCAGTATCCGTAATCCGTTTTCCTCTATAAGCAGACAGCAATGTCCAAATTTCGTTATTTTCATAAAATCATTATCTTAAATTCTTTAACTTCCCGCACAAATCGTCGATTGAATCGAATTCGACTATTTCATTCGCGATCTGACGCAAGAACACCGTCGGTATCCCGCTTCTTATTGCAAGTATTTTTCTCTTTCCAAGCGCGAATGCATACCCCGTTTCGAGAAGCATACCTTCCGATTTTTCGTCCGATTTTATAAAAATCAGGCTGGCGTCGGCACTTTTCAATTTTTCCAGGGCATATTCGAGAATCTGTTTATTCGAAAACCCGTGCGTTCTAAAAATTTCTTCGCTCCAAAACGAGCAAAAGACTTCATGTCCCCCCTCCTCAAGCGCATTTTTTATCGCCGATAGTGTTTTTTCGAGTTCTTTCGGATCTTCTCCGGAGAACCTATACGAAAGAAATATCTTCATGGTGGGCGCTACAGGAATCGAACCTGTGACCTTACGAATGTGAATCGTACGCTCTAACCATCTGAGCTAAGCGCCCTTCGTATTTATAATAAACAATCTACCAAAAGAAATAAAACAAAAATGTTTTACGGTGGCTCTCGGAATTCCCATTAATTGCATCAAAAAAAATAAGCTCTTTGTTTCTTTGACAACTCTCAAAATCTCCGAAAAACACGGAGAAGAAAAGGTCTCTTTATTATTGAGAAAAGTGTCTCGGAAGTCCCGTAAAAATCACACCACCCACAAAAAGAAGGTTTGTTGTCTTTTAGCAACCCTCGGAGTCCCCGATGGGCTTGGTATCCGGCAACGCCGGAGCCGTCGGGACGAGAGTGTAGGTTGGGTTTTGCCGCTGGAGCAAAACAACAACCGGTGCTAAAAACAACAAACCCTTCTTTTCCACTACTCCAATGTCACCACTGCCCCCGCATCCTCAAGTTTTTTCTTGAGTTCTTCCGCATCCTCCTTCTTCATTCCTTCCTTCACCGCTTTCGGAGCACTGTCAACAATATCCTTCGCTTCCTTGAGTCCGAGTCCGGTCGCCTCCTTTACCACCTTGATAACGTTGATTTTCTGATCTCCCGCCGCCTTCAATACAACATTGAATTCGGTCTTTTCCACCGCTTCCGCTGCTCCCCCTGCCGCACCTGCCGCTGCCGGTGCCGCCGCGGTCACTCCAAACTTTTCCTCAAGGACCTTCACGAGCTCCGCGAGCTCGACAACGGTCATTTTTTCTATCTTCTCGATGATATCATTATATTTTTCCATAGTAATGAATAAATTTATTTCGACTGTAATTGTTTTCCGCGTTCACTTAACACATAGAGAAATGCGCTTATCGGTGCCGCAATCGTCCCCACCACCTGTGCGATGAGTACATCGCGCGACGGTAATTGTCCTATTGTTTCCACTTCCACTCCCGGAACGAATGTCTTCTCGCGAAGATGCAATCCTCCGAGAATCTTGAAGGTTTTGTTCTGTTTTGCGAATTTCCATATCGTACCGGCGATCTCATCTATATTCTTATCCGAATAGATGACCCCAAGTTGTCCACCAAGGGTTTCCGGATTAAATTCGAATCCGCTTTTCTGGAGTGCGACGCGAAAAAGGCGTTTTTTAAACACTTCAAGCTTTGTCTCCGTCTCGTGTAACGTCTTCCGGAGCGCATTCATATTATTCACCTTCGTACCGGTGAAATCGGCAAAAATAACCGTGTTTTTTTCACCGATGATTTTTACGCTTTTCTCTATTTTTTCTTCCTTTTGTGCTTTTGTCTTCATATGAAACAAAAAAATCTCCGACCTTTACGCCGCAGACCAAAATATGCTGTTCGTCTTCCTCGGCAGGATCTTACGCTATTTCTAGCTACCTGTCCCGACACATTTTCCTGGTCGGGACTCCGACTGAAACGTCGGAGCTGTCTACGGGTGTACGGTTATATTATACAGAAATAGAAATTTCGTCAAATTTCTCCATCCAGTTCCTCCAGGAGTTCTTTTGCTTTTTTCGAGAGTTTTTTCGGTGTTTTTATTGAAAATTGTATGTACAAATCTCCGCGGGATGACGACCCAAATTTCGGCATTCCTTTTCCTCTTATCTTCAGAGGTTGGCTCATATCAAAATCTTCCGGTACAAAGTAGTGAAACTCCTCCCCTCCGATGTCTTTCGCAACTATCTTCTTTCCAAGTAATGCGTCGGTCGCACGAATATCCTTCTTCATAAAAAGATTCTCCTTCTCTCGGGAAAAAACGGCATGGGGCTTCACGCGGATGCGCACAAACAAATCTCCCGATCGTGCGCCGCGCTCTCCCGCTTCTCCTCCGCCCCGTATCTGAAGTATTTGCCCATCCTCAATTCCGGGGGCAATGGAAAATTTTACTTCCCTCATATCTGAAACTCGCCCCTTTCCTCCGCATACGGAACATATCGCATTCGGCGTCTTTCCGCTCCCTCTACACGTATCGCATACTGCGATCTGTGAAAAATTCCCGAACACCGTTTTTCGCTCTACACGGATCTCTCCCTTTCCCTTGCATTTTGCGCACGTTCCGAATCCTTTCGCCGCGTCATGACCCGCACCGCCACACTTTAGACACGATATGTGCGTTTTGAATTTTATTACACGATCCACTCCACGAAACGCCTCTTCGAGGGTAAGGACCTCTTCCGTTTCGGCATCTCCTCCACGATGATCACTTTCCTGTTTCCGTCCCCGCCCTCCACCAAATTGTTCAAAAATCGTTTCGAATATATCACCGAAATCATTTCCGCCGAATCCCTCCTGAAAATTCCAGTTCTGAAAATCGTTCGGATTGAAACCTCCGAATCCGGAAAATCCACCCGAACCTCCGGCCGCAGCGGCGTCGAATGTGGTCCCGAACTGATCGTACTGCGCGCGCTTTTCCTTGCTTGAAAGCACCTGGTATGCCTCATTTATCTCTTTGAATTTTTTTTCATCACCTCCTTGTTTATCGGGGTGATGTTGATGCGCGAGTTTTCGATACGCTTTTTTCACCTCATCGTCAGATGCATTTCGTTCAACTCCTAATATTTTGTAATAATCTTTAGACATGGATAAAACACTAAATCCAAATATTAAATGCGGCTTTGGACTTTAGATATTGAAATTTTGAATTTATTTAAAAATTGGAAATTAAAAACTAAAGTTTTCCTTTGTCTACGACAAAAGGATAAACTCCCTACTTCTACTCTCTATATTTGTATACGCGAATCCCGTCACAATAAGGAATTTGTAGGTAAGGAATGCCACAAGTGCCGCAAGCCAATGAAATAAGGCGAAGAAACCCTTCAAAGAAAAGAAGATGATGATTGTGAGCACTATTGAAAAAACATCTCCGAATTTTTGTTTCATATCTTTTGTCCAACTTTGCACTATGATAAACACGGAATTTTTCACCGGTTCATTCGCGGGAAACGCGCCAAACGAACTTTCCGCCGCGATACGCACCTTCGCCCCGGCCTCAACGATGATCTTTTGCTTTTCTTTTTCCGGCAATTTTCCGAACTCGGCAAGTGCCGGATTTTTCGCCGCTTCTTCGAACGGAATTTTTTCAAGTTGTGTCGTTGCTATTCTTTCAAAAAATTCTTTTCCGCTCTGCGAAAAGCTCACGCCGGGAAACCACATTTCAACCAGTGGTTGTGACGCGTCAAGTAACTGATATACCACGGATTGTCCGAGATCTTTCGTGAATTTTCCCGCTTCAAAATAATAGGTATATGCGAACAAACTCGAAAAGATAAGGACTCCCGTAAGCGCTTTGGGAATCGTATTTTTTGCTATAAAAGAAAATTTTATATTCAGACTGTTCGCGAGTATCGTCCACCCTCTATTTGCCGCTATCATGTAAAAAAAGCACGAAAGAAATATTCCAATAAACAGAGGAAACGAAACGGCTGGATAAAAATATTCAAAGAGAAGTACCGCCGGAGCGATTCCCTGAAGGAACATCAACATCTGAAGTTTCGTTCTGCTCTTTATAAATATAGTCTGAAGCATGAGAAGCGTTATGAATACGCACACCGATACTCCCCACACAACAAAATAATCGGTGCGAAGATCCGCAAGAAGCGCCATAAAAATGCGCGCGGCAAGAATACTTGCTCCGATGCCGAGTATCCCAAGGATCGTTATCTTCAGATTATTCCGATCCACCTCGGCTTCCGTTGCCTGGCTAGTTATTGTTGGTCCCGGTGTCATTTGGTGTTTGTCCGCTTTCCTCCCCGCCGGATGTATTTCCGGTTTCCTGGTTCGTGTCTTTATTATACAAGGATTCGCCTATCTTTTGCATTGCCGTGGATAATTCACCGACAGCCGCGGTAATACCCTGGGCATCATCCCCATCTTTCACCTCGTTCACTTTCTTTATTTTTTCTTCCACATCCGACTTCACGTCCGCGGGAATTTTTTCCGCATTTTCCTTCAGACTTTTTTCCGCAACATACACCATTGATTCGGCACGATTCTTTTCTTCTATAAGCACCCTTTTCTTTTCGTCTTCGGCAGCGTGTTCGGCCGCTTCTTTCTTCAGTCGTTCCACCTCATCCTTACTTAAGCTCGTTGATGCCTCAATGCGTATCGACTGTGATTTTCCACTCGCTTTGTCCTTTGCGGATACGTTCAAAATACCGTTCGCGTCGATGTCGAACGTTACCTCGATCTGAGGAATGCCTCGAGGCGACGGCGGAATACCGTCAAGAATAAATCGCCCGAGCGTTTTATTGTCCGGCATCATCGGACGCTCCCCCTGTCCGATGTGTATTTCAACTGATGTCTGACTGTCCGCCGCTGTCGAAAATACCTGCGTTTTCGAGGTCGGCACGGTAGTATTTTTCGGAATCATCGGCGTTGCAACACTTCCCAGTGTTTCGATCGAAAGTGTGAGCGGCGTCACGTCAAGCAAAAGAATATCTTTTACTTCTCCTTCTGTCTTCCTCCCCTCGTCTTTTGCCGCAATAATTTCTCCCTGCGCCGCTGCACCAAGCGCCACAACTTCATCGGGATTGATGCTCTTATTCGGCTCTTTTCCAAACAATTTCTTCACTGCCTCCTGCATCGCGGGCATCCTGGTTTGTCCACCCACGAGCACTATTTCATCGATGTCTTCTATCTTTAAACCTGCTCCTTTCGGTGCCGGCGACGTCACCGCTTCTTTTACAAGAACAATAGATCGTTCGAGAAGGTCGTGAACCAGATCCTCAAGTTTCGCACGCGTGAGCTTCATAAGAAAATGTTTCGGTCCATTGGCATCTGATGTGATATACGGAAGATTGATTTCCGTTTCCATTGCCGTGGAAAGTTCGTGTTTTGCGCGTTCTGCAGCTTCCTTCAGTCGCTGTAACGCCAACGGATCTTTCGAAATATCTATTCCTTCCTGTTTTTTATATTCACTCACAAGATGTTCGATAATTCGTTTATCGAAATCATCCCCTCCAAGGTGCGTATCTCCTCCCGTTGCAAGCACCTTCACGTCTCCTCCCAACGCATCGAAATCAACTTCAAGTACCGAAACATCGAATGTGCCGCCACCAAAATCATAAACCACCACCTGCTCGCTCTTCTTACTGTTCAATCCGTATGCGAGCGCCGCAGCGGTCGGTTCATTGATAATTCTCCGTACGGTAAGTCCCGCAATTTCTCCCGCGGTTTTTGTCGCTTGTCGCTGGCTGTCATCAAAATATGCCGGCACGGTGATCACCGCATCGGTGATTTTCTCTCCCAGCCGCGCCTCCGCGTCCGACTTCAATTTTTGAAGTATCATTGCCGATATTTCTTCGGGAGTATACCACTTGTCTCCCATTTTCACTTCCACTCCCCCCTTCGAAGATTCGCGGATTTCATACGAAAGCACGCTTTTATCGCGTTTTATCTCTTCGTCCGTAAATTTTCTTCCGATAAGACGTTTCACCGAAAAAATGGTGTTTTTCGGATTCACTACCGCCTGACGCTTTGCTGACATACCCGCAAGACGTTCCTCCGATTTACTATGCGCGACAACGGACGGGGTCGTGCGATTTCCTTCCTGATTTTCGAGGATCTTCAATTCACCCTTGTCCATGACCGCTACCGCCGAATTGGTGGTACCAAGGTCTATTCCTATTATTTTTTTTGCCATATGTATAATTTTATTTTTATGCGACTACGATTTTTTTGCTATTTTCACTTTTGCGGGACGAAGTATTTTTCCGTGTAACGCGTATCCCCGCTTCGTTTCTTCCGCAATCATACCCTCGGGAATATCCGACGCCATTTCCCCGATTGCCTCGTGGCGCGCCGGATCGAAAGGCGTGCCGGGAGGGGCCTCGATCGGTTCCAGCCCGTGCCGTTTCATAACATCTTCAAGTTGCGTACGAATAAGGTTCATTCCTTTCCTTGCTTCCGCATCCTCCTTGAGTACCGCCATGCCCATGTCGAAGCTGTCGAATACCGGAAGTACGTCGTACAACAACGATTCGTTTCCGAACTTCAAAAGGCTTTGTATTCGTGCCGTTTCATCGTTTTTATAATTTATAAAATCCGCCTTCGCGCGCTTCCATCCGTCCAAATATTCATCACACTGTTTTTTACACATCGCAAGTTCATTTTCGGAATTTTCCGATTGTGAAGAGACGTCCTCTTTTTTTTGTTCGTCTTTTTCCATAGTTTAGTCTTCTTTTTTATCGAATAACGACTGTTCGAGTGTTTTAAAAAAATTGATAGATTTCTGGTAATCCATGCGCGTAGGACCGAGCATGACAAAAAAGAATTTCTCGTTTCCCCTGTCGAATCGTTCGACAATAATCGACGTATTTCTGCTCCGTGTAAACGGACTCCCGCCGATAAACACTTGCGGCCACGACGATTCACGTTCCCACCAACGGCGCTCTTCTTCTATGCGAGAGGAAAGGTTTTCAAAATCTTCCACCACCTGCACCACCTCGTCCTTCGATGAAAGTTCCATACGCGTCATAAGATCGGAAAGTCCGCTTCCGTAAAATTCTTCCCGCTTCGGTTCATATCCCGCAATAAACGAATCAAACGCGTCCGCAACGTGTTCTATAAATACCTTGCGTTCCTGTTCAAAAAGAGAAAGGAGCGTACCGAAGGCCTGTTTTGCCCGCCGCGAGGATTCTTCTTTGTCCGAAAGCAACCCATCAACAAAAAGTTTGTAGGCTTTATGCGTCGGGCGACGCCCTCCGGACGGATGATTTTGTTCCAGATACCCCTCCTCGTCGAGTATATTCAATTCACAGCGTATCATGGCCGGCTTGATGCCAAAATCATATTCTTCAAAAAGACGCTCGGAAGTTATAGGAAGCCCGGTTTTTATGAACTGGCGCACTCCCGCCTCGAGGATCTCTTTCGTTCTTTCCCTCATGTTTCTGATTATAAATTAGCACTCGAGGGTGTCAAGTGCTAATTTTGCGGAATTACAACAACGAACTCCCCCTTCTTCCTTTCCCCCTTAAAATGGCTTTCCGCTTCTTTTGTCGTGCCCCAAAATACCTCTTCGTGCATCTTTGTAAGCTCGCGTCCGATGCAGATTTTCCTATCTTCTCCGCAATATTCCCCGATATTCTGTATCGTTTTCTCTATCCTGTGCGGCGATTCGTAAAAAATCACGGAGATGTCCATTTCCGCCATTTTCTTGAAGAACGTATTTCTTCCCTTCTTATGCGGCGGGTATCCAAGAAACACGAACGCATCACCCGATACTCCCGCAACCGAAAGAAGTGTGGTAATCGCCGATACGCCCGGAATGGGAACTATTAGGATAACGGTATGGCTGCGGATATACGCAACGATTGCGGACCCGGGATCGGAAACGTTCGGCGTTCCCGCATCTGAAACAAATGCGATATTTTTTCCCGACGTAAGTTCGCGCATCACTTTTTCTCCAATATCCCGCTCGGCGCGCGCATCGGCACGCCACACCGGTTTCTGAATGTTGTAATGCGATAAGAGTTTTTTTGCGACGCGCGTATCTTCCGCAAGCACAAGATCGACGCTCCCCAGCGTTTCAAGCGCACGGAGTGTGATGTCTTTCATATTTCCTATCGGCGTCGCGACAATATACAGTGTTCCCATAAAAATTATTTTATCATTCTTTCAAAAATTTCCTTTATGCGTCCATCATGAGACCATCCCCCTATACGCGTTCTAAGCACATCCCTCCCATTTTCATACTCTTTCGAAATGATTTTCCCCACCTCGACGAACGCATCATTCTGTTTTTTGGTTCTTTTTCCGTTTTTGTATATTTGGGAAAAAACATAACAGAATCCCTCGCTTATGATGGGTTTTTCATTTTTTCTTTTCATATCCCCCACCCACGCGGTTATATATCGCTTATTTCCAATGATCGCGAGAAGTGTTCTTCGCATTCCGTCAAAAACTTTGTACTTTCCGTCTTCGTGCGCTACGAATATGGGAAAATGATCCCGTTCGGAATGCGCGGAAAATCCGCTCTTTTTTATTTTGTCTCTCATTTTTTTATCCTTTTTCCACATCTCTCCGAATGCAATGGGGCTCCTGTCGCATTTTTTTATAACGTATTCGTCCATAAGCGGAGACATTCCCGTAAGAATGATGCCCCTCACGGGAATTTTTTTCTTTTTCCAGGAAAATCGGGAATCCGAAAGCACGCGGAACACCGATTTTAACTTCCAGTCTTCGGATACGCCGGCGAGAAGATTCCAAAAAGAAACCTCTCCCTGCCGCTTCGAAAGACGCTCAAAATCACGGTCGATCACCCTTCCTCCTTGGGTTCTAAAAACCTCCGGAAGTATCTTTCGGAATTCGTGCTGAAGATATTGTACCGCCATTCTATGCGCGTTTTTTGAAGGAGTAAGTCTCATATTTTTTATTTTTTCCGGAATTATCCTTATATTTTTTCATGCGAAACGATGCGGGAGTGCGATATCCGGGTTTTCCGTTTCGGTTACCTACTTTTGAATAATTGCGCATGATTTCATTCTACACCACCTCCTTTTGATAACATTGTTCGCAATATACAATCTCCGGTCGTTCGGGTGGGTAACTTGTTTCAAACCCATTCGGACACGGCCTGCTCCCGTGCTCATGAATTGCGGTGTTTTGGTGCGCCATTGCCGGTTGACCGCACATGCATTGCCGATGCCAGAGTTTGAGGGAATTTCTTCGTTTCAACCGCTCAAAATGCCGACAACTCGGACAAAGGTGTGGGATCGGAACAGAAAGTTTTTTATACAATAAAAATTCTTGAGGGGTAACTTTGAAAGCGGAGGAACACCGTTCATTGCACGATCCTTTATGCTCGCATTGAATAATTTCATTCGTAATCGATTCATCCACGTCTGTAATGTTTTTAGGAATCATATCTGAAAATATCGTCGGGATATGATTCTTTTTTTCATCATCTTTCCACAAAAAACCTTGCGTCACTGCTTCTTCTTTTGTAATCGGAAAATTATCCTGCGCTATGGTCTCGTTATATCCGAAGGGAGACAACTCCGATGGAAAGAACTCACCATATCCGTATACCCTCCCTTTTGTGTCGGTATAGGGGACTTTATCCATTAGATTTTTAATCTTTGTAACAAGTTCCTTATATTCTTTTTCTTCGTACTGTTTGTTTAAAATACAATAATGTTGATTCTTCAGACCAACACATCCGAAACAATCAGAACTGTCATGGCACATCGCGCAATAGGTAAGGTTCCGGCTTACATCAACCGAAAAAGAGAAGAGGTTGTTTCTTGGAGAAAATCCACAACCAAATCCTTCATATACGAGCTCCCCCGCAACCATACCATGGCAGTCGTATATATCACGGCATCCTTTTAGAATTCTCATGCTATATTTTATATTCTCGGAGTCGTTTACATCAAAAGAGTAAAATACGTTTTTTGAATTTGTGATGTTGTCGCCGGTGGCATTCATCGAATTTTTTATTTCGGCATGCTTTCGCAACGCCAGTAGCTTCATTGCATTGAATTCATTTTTTAATTCCCGGACAACGGAAAAATCCCCCATATCGATCTTAGTCATTTCTTTCTTATAATCTTCGGCGCTCATCTGTTTTCCCCGAAATACATAGCTCTTATTCCTTATGTTCGCGCTCATAAAACAATTCACCGCATTCGAACATCCGAAAAGAAAACTTGAATCGGCACTTTCGCGGGTTCTTTCGATAAACATACACCTGTAATTCTTTTCACTGTCTACTGCTTCATAACACAATTCACCATTTCGCAATCCTGTCGAATCAATGCATTCTTTCAATTCTTGCGAATTCGCGCAGTAGAGGCTGTCCTCACTCAAGGCGACGGAAAAACAGAGATAACAATTTTTGCAATTTCCGTTGTAGTTTCCGTACTCGCTGTTTTCGGTTGTGCCTTTCCTATCT
This sequence comes from bacterium, assembly GCA_021811055.1. Classification (GTDB taxonomy): domain Bacteria; phylum Patescibacteriota; class Minisyncoccia; order UBA6257; family GWB1-50-10; genus GWA2-45-9. Next base: position 21,583 of record JAJZPU010000001.1, on the reverse strand, counting down.
GCGAGAACAAGCGGAACAGTATCAAAAAGCTTCCTGAATTGAACAAAAAAGGGGGTATCTTCCTCGTAGTCTATGCCATATGTTTTTGGATCCCATACATCGGACACCCAACATTCCTTACAATATATTGTCCGCGGATAATGAGGGGAATATATGGTTATGATCGGCTTTTTGCACGATCCGCATACATGCCGATACAGCGAGCTTTCATTCCTCCAGCTCATTCTCCGGATTGAGCGACACTCCGGACACCAAGTGGGCGAAGGCGCTTTTATTTTCTCATAGAAATCAAAATCTTCACTCGCTATCGTGAAGATTTTTTTACAACTTTGACAGGTTCTGTTTTCAGAATTCATTTTTTTACACACTCTGCGTTTTCCTTTTTATTACTCTCTTTACCGCATCTTTTATCGCTCCCACTCCCATGCCGTATTTCTCAATAAGCTCGTTCGGTTTTCCCGATTCGCCGAATGTATCTTCCATCCCCACAAATTCGATCGGTAATGGAAGTTTTTTTGCGAGAAGTTCGGCAACCGCGCCTCCCAATCCCCCGGCAATCTGATGTTCTTCAAGCGTCACGACCGCACCCGCGTGTCCTGCGTGATTCAGAATTGAATCCTCGTCAAGCGGTTTTATTGTGTGAACATTCATCACGGAAACATTTATTTTTTCATCTTCAAGCGCTTTCGCCGCACAAAGCGCGTTATGGAGAAGTGGTCCGCATCCGACTATCAACACGTCGGGTTTCTTTACCTTTCTTTTTTCCGACGGCACCCAGAGGAGCTGAGCTTTTCCAACAATAAACGGCGTTGTTTCCGTTGTCAGTACGGGACTTTTTTCCCTTCCAAACCTGATATATACAGGTCCCCAAATTTTTGCCGCTGCAATAGTAGCTTTCCTTGCTTCTATTACGTCGCAGGGAACAATAACTTTCATATTCGGCATCACGCGCATGATCGCAATATCTTCCGTCGCCTGATGCGTCGCTCCGTCGGGACCAACGGAGATTCCCGCATGCGCACCCGCGATTTTTACATTCGAATCGTTGTATGCGATCGTTGTCCGGATCTGTTCATAATTTCTTCCCGGAGAAAATGTCGCATAAGATGAGATGAACGGAATTTTTCCGCTGATACCGAGCCCCGCGGCGATCGTCGCAAGATTCTGTTCCGCAACACCAATCTCGATGAACCGCTCGGGAAATTTCTTTGAAAATGCTTCTGCGCGTGTTGATTCCGTAAGGTCGGCGGAAAGCACCACTACATTCGGGTTTTCTTCCCCAAGCACCACAAGTCCCTCTCCGTATCCGTTCCGGGTGGGAATCTGCTCCACATCCTTATCGAAAAGTTTTTGATTTAAATTTTTGTTCAGCATGTTATTTGGATATATTCGACATCTTAATTCGTATTTATACTTACTACTTTATACTAAATTTTTTCTACTGTTCTTATTCGTGTTCCGATTCTATCCTTTTTCCGAGCGTCCGGAGTTCGAGAAGCGCACGCTCCGCTTCTTCCTTCGTCGGAGGCTTCCCGTGCCACAGGTAATCACGTTCCATAAAACTCACTCCCCTTCCCGGAATCGTGTGCGCGATGATAACGGTCGGTTTTTCGTAGATCGCTTTCGCTTCACTCACGGCATCGACGAAATCTTCTATGTTGTGTCCGTCTATTTCAAGCACGTGCCAGTTGAATGCTTCGTATTTCGCGCGGAGTGGTTCGAGCTGCATTACCTTTTCAGTATATCCGTCTATCTGGATATTGTTTCTGTCCACGATAAGAATAAGATTTAAAAACTTGTTTTTTCCCGCAAACATCACCGCTTCCCAGAAGTTACCCTCCTGATGTTCTCCATCCGATGCAATACAATATGTCCAATATTTTTTCTTATCCATCTGCGCGGCAAGCGCCATTCCGATCGCCTGGGAAAGTCCGGATCCCAAAGGACCCGATGTTGTTTCTATACCGGGGAGCGTCCCGCGATGCGGATGCCCCTGGAGACGCGAATCTATCTTTCGAAGCGTCATCAGTTCTTCAAGAGGAAAATATCCCGCGTACGCAAGAGCCACATACTGTACCGGACAAATATGTCCGTTCGAAAGCACAAGCCGGTCCCGATCAGGCCATTTCGGCTTCTTGGGATCATGACGTAATACATTAAAATAAAGCGCAGTAAAAATATCCGCCATACCGAGCGGTCCCGCGGAGTGTCCCGATCCCGCTTCGAGAAGCATCTCAATGATCTTTTCCCGTATTCTCGTCGCAACCCCCTCAAGATATTTCAACTCATCCTCATGAAAATATGTCATACGATCTTATTATACCCGTTCCCTTAAAGATTCTCGAGCGTGCGAAACGCTTCCCCCGGATCATTATGTGAAAATATAAATGCACCGCTTATGATGATGTCGGCTCCCGCATTTTTTACCAAAACTCCGGTCTTTAGGTTCATTCCCCCGTCGACTTCGATGACCACCCCCGGAATACGTTTCCGCAAAAACAGTATCTTTTTCAGCGCATATTTCTCTTCGAATATCCCGCCGGAAAAACCTATGGGGACCGCGAGTATCGTCCAAAACGCGGCGTGCGCAAGAAGTTGCTCCATTGTCGTTTCCGGAGTCGCCGCTTGTACCGCAACACCGAGTTCGGCTCCGAAAGAATCACATTCCGATTTTATTTTTTTGAATATCTCCACATCGGAAACAACTTCCGCGTGCGCCAGTATCCTCCGCGCACCGCATTCAAGCCACGCCCGCACCCAGCGCTCCGGATGCGCCACCATGAGATGTACCTCGATATTTCCCCGATATTCCTCTTTCTCGAATATTTTTTTTATCGCCGCCGCGTCTTCCGAAAGTATAACGGGCGCAAATATTCCGTCGGCAACGTCAACATGTACCCATGATGCGCGTATATCATTCAACACCCGCGTTTTTTCGCGAGTGCATTCGGAATTTCCGCAGTTCAAGGAAGGAATCACCATCATATATTCATTTATCCTTTTTGTTTTCCCCTTCCACATCAACAAAAGAACGAAGAAACTCCTCTTCGATCCTGTTTATCTTTTCGATTCTCCGGCGAAAACGTTCTTCGTGGGCGAACGGAGTTTCGAGCCATGCAATGAGTATCTTCCGCACCATGTCGGTCGTGAGATAATCCGCGGGAAGCACAAGAACATTCGTATCGTCGTCGTTCCTGGAATCGAACGCTTGATCGGCATTTACAACAAGCCCCGCGCGAATACGCCGGAATTTATTCACGACAACACTCATTCCCACGCCGTTTCCGCAGATAAGAATTCCCTTGCTGTTCTCGTAATCATTCGACACTTTCCGAGCGAGTGCGAGCGCAAAATCCGGATAATCGTCCTGCTCATCGTAGCGTAAATCTCCCACATCCCACACCTGATAGCCACGGTTTTTCAGAAAACTTTTGATCGCTTCCTTTAATTTAAATCCCCTGTGATCAGCGCCGATATATATGATCATGTTTTCATTATAATACGTCCGTATGGTTATTTCATTCCGAAATTTTTTTCGATCCATGCGCGGATTGCCATGATGTCGCTGTTTGCGTCATTTGAACCAAGCACTCCTATAAGAATATTCCGCGGCGATTTTCCTTCCTTTGAAAAATTCCATGCGGTGAGCACCGTAAACCCAACTGCATCGGTGCGCCCTCCGATGACTCCCGTGATGCCTTTTTCTCCGACAAATGGATTGTAATTCGTGAGATTCTGGAACGCGATCGATTTTTGTTCCGGGTATTCCGTACCAATACTCACTCCGAAAATAAATCCGCGTTTTTCAAGAATATATTGCGCGAGACGGGAAAGGTCCATAAGCGTGGAAATGTTGCCGTCAGATTCTCCGGTCACGTCGACAAATGTCGTATTCACCATGCCGAGTCCTTTCGCTTTTTTATTCATCTGGATTACGGTGCTTGGTTCACCCAAAAAACTTCCCAGCACCGACGCGGCATCGTTCGATGACTGCATAAGAAGCGGATATAAAAGATCGAATCCGCGATATCGCTCTCCTGTTTTCAAAAAATTGTCGCTTGTCGGTTTTTCAAGCATCCACGCCTGTGCGGTAATGGTGCGTTCAAGATTCACCACCTCGCTCGTCGTAAGTGCCGTCATGGTCTTTGTGAGTGCACCAAGTGGAAGAGGTTCGTTGATGTTTTTATCGAGTAACACTTCCCCCGTATCCATATCCGTAACAATCGCCGCTTCCGCCTGTACAATTGGCATATCCGACGCGCCATCGCTATAGGTAAGCGATTCATAGAGCGTCCGCTTCGGTTGTTCTTCGAACACAAGCACCGGCATTCCATACTTTGCGAATGTAAATACTTTCTCCGCATCGTCCGTATCAAGACGGATACACCCTCCGGAATACGAAGACTGTAAAAGCGTGCCGTCGGCATAGTATGGCCATCCATGTATGAAAAAATTCCCGTAGAATTGTATTCCGTATGGCATCCATACTTTTGCGATCGAGGAAAAATGATTCGCGCTTTTCGCCCCTACCGAATATATTCCGGTGGTTGTTTCCCAGAAACTCCCCATCTTTCCCTTTCTTAATATGGTATATATATTTTTCACCTCCCCGTCTTTATAGAGCGACAACTTCATGTTTTTCAGATCCGCTTCGATAAAATCAGATTTTTTTCGTATGAGCGCCTCTTTCTCCGCTTGGAACGTTCCCTTGTTGTCTTCCGCAACAATATCTCCCGCGTTTATAAATGGTTCATCCTTCGAAACACTATAATATACGATCGGCTGTAAAGATTTCATCGCCCGCAACTCCCTATTTTGGAACCATAGCCATATTCCCGTCGCGACACCAAAAGCAACGCACGCGAAAAAAATCCCCGAATACACGATACGCGGTCGGAGCGCGATTTTTCCGGTTTTATTGTTTTCTTCCATTCTCATTTTGAAAAATAAACGATCCTTTGTTTTCCACGTCATACGAGGATGCGGCCTGCATGGTGCGGAGATATACCGAAGTGGTGCGGCTCAATTCAAGCGCGCTCTTCACGCGCAACGCGATAAGCCGCCGTATCTCGATATGGGCATAAAAAAGAAAAATGCAAAAAAGCAGGAATACGATGCACGATAGGAACACATTTTCTTTTTTCATTACAGGTTAAAGAAACTTCGCCGTGGCATACACGTGCTTTATGAGCATTGCCACATATCCCGCCTCATTGTCGTACCACGAAAGAATTTTCACGAGATTTCCTCCCACCACCTTCGTAAATGCGCAATCGATAATCGCGCCGTACGGCTCACCGAGAATGTCCGATGATACCACCTGATCTTCGGTCACCTTGAGAATTCCCTCCCATCGCTTTTCCTTTGCCGCATTCCTGAATATGGTATTTATTTCTTCGGATGTCGTATCCCGCTTCATGACGCACGTAATATCCGCGACCGATCCCGACGGCACCGGCACACGCATCGAAACACCGTCGAATTTTCCCTCAAGCGCGGGTACCGCGCGCGTCACCGCGATCGCCGCTCCCGTTGTCGAGGGCACAATATTCTGCGCGGCCGCACGACCCCTCCGAAAATCGTTTCCTCTTATCGGTCCATCAACAATACTCTGCGTTGCGGTATACCCATGCACGGTATTCAATATCGCTTTTTCGATACCTATGGTCTCCTGAAGAATTTGGATCGCGGGAGATGCGGCATTTGTCGTACACGACGCATTCGAACTTACCCGCACGTCTTTCAACGCGTCCTCGTTGATTCCCATAAGCACCGTTCTGCCGATCGCGCCATCCGCGTCTTTTGCGGGCGCCGTAAGAATCGTGCGTTTCGCTCCCGCGGTGCAATGTATATTCGCTTTTTCGAACGATTCGAATACCCCGGTCGATTCGAGCACGATATCGATTCCCAATATTCCCCATGGAAGCTTCATTGGATCTTTTTCCTGAAAGAACCGTATTTTCTTCCCATCCACCACAAGATACTTTTCTTCTCCGGAAACGTCGGCATACACCTCTTTTTCGTACTGACCATATACTGTATCGTATTTCAAAAGATACGCGAGATTTTCGACATCTCCGAGATCGTTTATGGCAAGGATATCGAGAGCGTTATCCCTAAATGTCTTTCTGAAAAACAAGCGACCGATCCTCCCAAACCCGTTTATGGCTATTTTTGTCATACACACACATTATATAACAAAATAACGAACAGTTGTTAGTTATTGACCCCTAGAACAAGATTCATCACACACTTTCGAGCAAGGGTAATCTACCAGCTTGGCAGATCGACATATTTTCGAAGATGCTCCAATGAGAAAGAATATGTGATAGAAGCATCAATAAAAACAGATTTTTCGTTACGAGAAGGTTCTCGCAGGTATAAAAAGATTGGTGTCGCAAAGCGACTTTTTATACCGAGAGACAGCGGGCAATTTTCGCCGGAAAAATTGAACCGCGGCTTCTCGTGATGAAACATTTGTTTTTGCCCCTCTACTCTGAAAACAGAATCGTATTTCCTATTGTTATCCCCCATTCATCCGCTTTCCCCGCGTTTATTTCGAGTACCGTATCTGTGGGTTTCGGAGGGTAATATATTCTCAATTCCTCTTCTTCCGCGCCGATCTGCGGATCGATGTTCTTTTCAATGCCGACGACCGTATGTCCGGATATCCACACAATGTCAATCGGAAAATTCATCTCTTTCATCCAAAATCCTATGCGCTGCTTTTCTCCGAAAAGAAATAACATTCCTTCGTCCTCCGGAAGCGCGGACATTCCCGAAAGTCCGCGTTGTTGTTCATCTGGTGTCCGTGCAAGAGTCACGTAAATATTTTTGTTGTGTACGGTCACAAACGGTCTCTCTATCGTCACATCGGAAACTTTTTTTGAAAACAGCACAAGATATCCCGCGCATACAACGATAAAAACGGCGATAACGATTATTTTTTTATTCATGAATAGTCGCATATCAATTGTCGGCAAGCGCATATGCCGCGATGCCGAACGACACGGAAACGTTCAACGATTCCTTTTTCCCACGCATGGGTATTTCCATGATCGTGTCGGCATATTTCAAAACGGATTTCGGGATACCCTTCACCTCATTCCCCACCACAAGTGCCGTTTTTTCTTTCTGTTTTTTCGGAATCTTCACTTTTCGGTATGATACGGATCCCTTCGCCTGCTCAAGCGCGATAATATGCCATCCCTCTTTCTTCAAGGTGTTCAGGACGCGTGCCGTCGAAGGGGCGTACTTCCACTTTACCTTTTTCTCCGCGCCAAGTGCCGTCTTTGCGAAATCGCCTCTGAGTTTTCCGAAGCGGTCAACGGGAGTGGGCGTTACTCCGCAAAGATATATTTCTTCGAATCCCGCCCCATCCGCGGTGCGAAAAATGGATCCGACATTGTGTACGCTCCGTATATTGTCGAGCACGGCGATCATACGAGAAGTATACCTAAAACGAAATATAAAAAAAATCTCACCCTTGTTACCTTGGATGAGATGGAATTGTTTTGGAAGTTATCTTTCTGAAAAACTTCCCCGCTTTTACTCTGTCTCTCGGAGAGAACGACAACGGAGAGAAAGAAGAAATGAGCACGAGCTTCGGATTATTATCGTAGGATATGACTTTTCTTTTCAAAGCTTCTTTACACGCGTCGTCTTCACAACACGTAAGATTATCCGAAAAGTATGAATCTTCTCTTGTGGAATTGAACGAGAAATATTTAATTTCCTTTTTTCCACAAAATTGACACACTCTTCCGGTAATTGTTGGAATTGGGCTTTGTTTTTTTTCGGTAATAATTTTTTCCGAACCACAAGAAGGGCAGCGCTGCTTTGGAAAAGCGCCTTCTTCGTAATCCAGAAATTCAACTACCTTCCCTTCATATCCGCAATCAGCGCATCGCAATACCATATTTGGCATTGTAAATCCTCCTTTAGTTTCTGTGCCGATTATAGCACAATATATATAAAAAGTCAATAAATACGATACCTATTTGTGCTATACTATATATAGATGTTTGAGATATTGTGTATTTTAAATATGGAAATTCGATAGATTTCTGACCATGACCTGCTCCTTATGCTGTCTCCGGATCCATAACCTCCTACGCCACAATATGTGGCATTCTCGCCCTTCGTTCTTAAAAGTTCGAAGGGCATTTTTATATATTGACAATATAATATTTATATGCTATAATTGTCACAGAAAATTTAATCATAATCGGAAGGAATCAAGAGAATGGAATTTTATACCAATCTTCTAGTCGTCTTAATCTTAGCGTCTGTTTCTTTTTCGCTCTTGAAATCAAACAGAGCAAAAAAAGAATCGTATCAGAGTGATATTGTAAAACGTTTTGGAGAAGCTCTGTTCTGCCAGTTGATCACTTTGGTATGCACGGTATTGTTTACACTTATCCTTTTTGACGCAATCTACGGGAACACCGTTGTATATAACGAGCTTCTCGAAAAGAACGTACCCATGAATGCGTTCGAAAAGATATTGAACGCAAGCATGCTACCCCTCGCTTTTGCTCGTACCATTCGCTTGATTGGACGAGTGAAAGAAGCGAAGAAAAATTCGATTCAATAAATTTACATCAGCCCATCTTATTCTTAGATGGGCTGAAAAATTATCCCAGTGAAAAACTTTTCGGGCTTACCACGAGAACTCGCTTACTTTTTCCCCGTCCGGACCGTAGAGCACCACCGCGTTATTCGATTGCGCGAGCGCATATGATTTCGGCCACCACGCATCGGGAACCGGAACGCCGGAATAACCGCCCTCGTTCGCAAGAAGAAAATATCCACTCGCGGGAATGCTTTTCCCCTGAAGGCGTGTTTTCGAAACCAGTGTTGTCTCCTTTCCGGTACCGCTCCTCTTCTTTATCGTCCATCCGGTAAGATCTACCGGACTATCAGAAAGATTTCCAAGTCTTATAAACTCATACGCCGCATTCCCCTCTTTCCCCGACATCACTTCAATGATGGAAATCGTATCCGCACTCTTCCGGTTTGCCGTTTCCGTTGTCGTAGCGTCTTCCGTTTTTGCGTTGTTATCCGGGACCACCGCGCCGGTTCGAGTTTCCGTTTTCTGAATCTGCTTCGGAGGCAGCGTTTGCGGTCGTGAATTTTCCGTCCCCGGCGTTCCACCAGCAAACTTCGAAGTGTGCCACCCGAATCCCTCGGTATCGCGTTCCATCGTTTGCTTTGTTTTATTGTTGCCGGCTTCCCACGTTGTTCCCCCGGCCTCATCCTGCAATACACACGCGGCATCAAAAAGGCGCACATACTCATCTTCGTTCTTCAGCGAGCCCTTGAATATTTGCTCCCTTCCCGATCCCTTTTTTCCAATAAGTATCAATTCACCGGGAAGCACTTTTTTTTCTTTCGAGAACGAAAAAGAAATGTCGTTACGATCTTTTATTTTCCATAACGATATATCGACCACTTCACCGGAAATATTCTTTAACTCTATCCATTCGTCCTTATAATCGTCTTTCGACCCCATCCACGCGATCTCATATATGAGTATCTTCGCGCGTTCCGGGCGGGAAACCGCATCGAACGCACATTCCTCGATACTTGTGCTATTAGCATCGGACGTCTCCTTTTTAAAATCAAATTCACCGATGTGCCTTTCCTGTCTTAAAAATATCGCGGAGAACGCAGTCCCGATATCCGCGGAGAATAAGCGCAAAAAACCAAAATCCCCAGACGGAACACCCACCCCATACGCCACTACGCACGCGATGACGATTCCGAGGATGCAAAACGCGTATATCCATCGTTTTTTCTCCATTATATTCATTATAAAATATCGACGAATTGATGATATAATGATGGTACATGAAACGGATCGAGACATACGGATATGCGCTTATCGGATTTCTTTGTGGCGCGCTTTTCTTTGTGTTTCTTTTTCCGCTTGTTCGTGCCGAAACGAATATCGGAGCTACCGCGGCGACACGTTACGCGTGGGAAGACACCGATGGATGGTGGGATTTTAACGGCACCAACACCGTGCTCGTGAAAGGTACGCGCGTCGAGGGATACGCGAGCTCTTCCGTGGGAGACGTTTCGCTCGACTGCACCACAAGTCCCGTGGGAAGCGTATGCGCGTATTCGAATTACGGCATTTGCAACGGTCCCGGTCCGCACAATACGGACGGCACCTGTCCGAACGGCAACGCTTCGGGAATTCTCTCCGGGTACGCATGGAACGATACGATCGGATGGATAAGTTTTAACTGCGACCAATCGACGCACGGAGGCACGAATCAATGCGCCACCTCGAATTATAAGGTGCAAATAGGTTCGGATGGCGATTTTTCCGGCTATGCGTGGAATGATATCGTCGGATGGATAAGTTTTAACTGCGCAAACAATTCGAGCTGCGCTTCCTCTAATTTCAAGGTAAATACCACATGGCGCGCGACGAGTTCCATCGGATACCTCGAATCGTCCATTTTCGATACACAAACAACGGCGGGCGCACTTTTGAACAGCATCATCTGGCAAGGAGACTCCCCGGGTAATACCTGTGTCGATTTCCAGATAGCCGCGTCGAACAGCGCAAGCGGTCCATGGAACTACCGTGGCCCCTCGGGAGACGCCAGTACGTACTATGGTCTTTCGTGCACCAGCTCACTCTATGGCGGTGTCGGGTGCGCACTTCCGAACGTTCCTATATGCGTCCGAAGGAATGATTTCACGAATTACCGATATCTCCGATATAAGGTGCGTCTCGCAAGCGACCTTCTCCAGACGGAAACTCCCGTTATAAAGGACATCATCTTGAACTGGAGCCCATAGAAACCAGTAGAAAGTATATAGTATTACGTATACAGTCAATTTTCTCACTGGGCTTATACTTACTACTAAATACTTACTACTAAATACTTACTACTATGCTTATCTATAATTCCCTTACCGAAAAAAAAGAGATTTTAAAAAAACCTTTCTTTAGAAAACTGAAGCTTTTTGTCTGCGGTCCCACCGTATACGATTCTCCCCATATCGGAAATCTCCGCACCTTCATGTCGTTCGATATTATCGTACGCTACCTTCGAAGCCGCGGATTCAAGGTGTTCTACCTTCAAAACATCACCGACGTGGACGATAAGATTATCGCGCGAGCGGAGCAAGAAAAAACATCATGGAAAAACATTTCCGAAAGATACGAAAAGGAATTTATTGAGAATAATACGCTTCTGAACATCGGCATGGTGGATCGATATGCACGCGCAACCGATCATATACCCGCTATTATTTCCCAGGTGACGACGCTTATAAAAAAAGGATATGCGTACCGCATCGATGGAGACGGATGGTATTTCGATCTTTCCAAATTCCCCGATTACGGAAAACTCGCGCATCGCACCATCGCACAGGCGGAAGACGGTGTCTCACGGATCGATACGAGCAGAAATAAAAAAAATACGGGCGATTTTTGTCTTTGGAAGTTTTCTTCATCGGAAAACAAAAAATATGAACCATCCTGGGACGCGCCGTTCGGAAGCGGACGCCCGGGATGGCATATAGAAGACACCGCTATCACCGAATCTTTTTTCGGAATACAATACGACATTCACGGCGGCGGCGTTGATTTGAAATTTCCACATCACGAAGCCGAAATTGCACAACAGGAATCGGCATCGGGGAAAAAACCATTCGTAAAACTATGGATGCATGTGGGATTCCTGCAGGTGAACGGACAAAAAATGTCGAAAAGTCTCGGTAATTTCGTTACCGTGCACGACATACTTTCCAAACTCTCTCCAGACGAATTCCGTCTCTTGATACTCCAGCACCACTATCGCGCCGCGTTCAATTTTTCCGACGATGCCGTCTCTTTTACAAAAACGAATTTCCGGCAAATTGTCGATTTTCTCGCACAACTTGCCCTCGTTGCGGAAAAAGGATCTGGAAAAAATGAGGATGTACTGCGGGCGGAAATAACGAAATTCGAGGTCTCATTCCACAAAGCAATGGAAGACGATTTCAATACTCCCGAAGCGCTCGCCGCACTGCACACACTTATGAATGCGGCATATAACGATCTCTATTCCCTCTCTCCGAGGGTCGCGCAAAAAACAAGAGAGGTCTGTATTTCTTCTCTTAAAAACCTCGGATTTAAGGATATTCTCCCCGCGATTCCCGAAAAAGTATCGGAACTCGTTGCGGAACGCGAGTTATCCAGGATTCATAAACAGTTTACCCACGCCGACGCTTTGAGAAATGACGTCCGTGCGCTAGGATATGAAGTAGAGGATACGCCTCTCGGACCATTCGTCCGAAAAAGTATTAAGTAGAGAAGAATAAGTATTCGGTCTGAAAAAATCGAATACGTAAATACTTAATACCGTATACTTTATACTTTTGCATGCCCACAAAAAATATTAAACTTCCGCCGCACGATATCGACGCAGAGGTATCGGCGCTCGGCGCGCTCATGATCGACCCCTTGTCGATTATTCGTGTTACCGACATTCTCTCCCCTTCCGATTTTTATCATCCGGCACATCAGGCTATATTCGAAGCGATCCTCACGCTTTTCGAACGCGGAGAACCGGTCGATGTGCTTACCGTTTCCATGTTCCTGAAGAAAGAGAAAAAAATGAAGGATTCCGGCGGTGCCGACTATCTTGCCGAACTTGTTTCGAACGTACCGAGCGCGGCACATGTCGAACACTACGCGAAAATCGTAAAAGAACTGAGCGTGCGACGGGCGATCATTCATGCGTCATCGGAAATAAACGAAGAGGCGTTCAAATCGGACGAATTCGACTCGTTCCTTGATTCGGTGGAACAGAAGATATTTAATATTTCGCAAAAATCGCGAACACAACATTTCATTCCTATTCGCGATGAACTTACCGATGCCTATGAACGGCTCGAAAAACTGCACCGCGGTGACGGCATGCTTCGCGGCGTTCCTTCCTATTTTCACCAGCTCGACAATATTCTTTCCGGGTTTCAGAATTCCGATCTCATTATTCTTGGCGCGCGCCCCTCATTCGGAAAAACCGCGCTCGCACTCGATATCGCACGCAACATATCGCTCCACGGAAAATCCGTCGGTGTATTCTCGATAGAAATGTCACGCGAGCAGATTATTGACCGCCTTATCGCCAATCAGGCAAAAATACCCCTTTGGCGCCTCAGAACCGGACGACTTCAGGGAGAAATGGAATTCGCGCTGGTACAGCAGGCGCTCGACGAACTCTCGAAAACGAGTCTTTTCATCGACGATACCCCCTCCCCCTCGGTGCTTCAGATGCGATCAGCGGCACGACGCCTTCAGCTTGAACACGGACTCGATTTTCTTGTTATCGACTATCTCCAGCTCATACAGCCACGCACCGGAGGATATGACAACATGGTACAACAAGTAACGGAGATATCGCGGGGACTTAAGGCACTGGCGCGCGAGTTGAATATCCCCGTTCTCGCCTTATCCCAACTCTCCCGCGAAGTCGATAAACGCGACGTAAAAATTCCCCGACTTTCCGATCTTCGCGAATCCGGTTCACTCGAGCAGGACGCTGATGTCGTGATGTTCATCTATCGCAAAGACCGTGATCGCATCGATGTTCCGGATGAGGAACAGAACATTGTCGATCTCATCGTGGCAAAACATCGAAATGGTCCATTGGGAAATGTACGACTCCGTTTCGATCCGGAAAAAGTGAGCTTTCACACCATTGATACGGTACACACGGAACAGTAGTAAGTATCCAATAGAAAGTATAAAAGAAAACACGATATTCCCATACTTAATACTTCATACTGAATACTTTATACTTACGTTATGTTTCCCCCAGAAATTCAAAATTTTATAGATGCATTTTCGAAACTGCCGTCGATCGGACCACGAATGGCAACGCGGCTTTCGTTTTTTCTTGCGTCGCTTCCCGATCACGAACAAATACAGATACAGGAAGCATTGAAGGGACTCGAGCGGCTTGACCGGTGTCCGCGCTGTTTTTTTGTGAAATCACGCACCCAAAAACTTTGTGTGTTCTGTGCGGACCCGAAACGCGACGCACATATTGTTGCCATTGTGGAAAAAGATACCGATGTTTTTTCCATAGAGAAGGCTGGAAAATTTTTCGGACAGTACTGTGTCATAGGAGAACTTGATCACCGGAATCCTCTTGGCGACATTCAAAAGCAACGCCTCCAAAAACTGAAGAATCGAATTATCGAAGAATTAAATGAATCTCCGGGGGAAATAATAATAGCGCTCGGACCGAACACATTCGGTGATTTCGTATCCGAACTCATACGACAGGGGTTTAAGGGAATATCCGTGAAGATCACTCGTCTCGGTCGCGGGATTCCCACGGGGGGCGACATAGAATTTGCTGACGAAGAAACACTCAGAAATGCATTTGATGGACGACGCTGATTTGTTTATAAAACAAAAAAATCCCCCTCTGCCGGTTGGCGGACGGGGGATTTTTTTCTTACTACTTACTTATTCCTTTACCGCGCCCGAATTATTCTGTTCTACCGGCGCCTGCTGTTGCTGTACCTGTTGCTGTGTCTGTTGCGGCACAAGATTCGGATTTGTGGCAATAAGCTGAGAAAGCTGTCCTTCACTCTTCAATTTCGTATACCACACCACCTCCTCCTTGTTTATCTTGAGGTAATCTTCCGGACCCCAAAACACATCGGCAAATTTCTGTACGCGAACCGGATTCTGGCTGTCCTGAGTCACCTGCAATGTATATACGTTCTTCAGTCCGAACGATGGGAATCGTATAAGTTTTCCAAAATAGAGATCCCCCGTCCGCATATACACGGCATAATACGACGATTTCCCGAAGAATATCTGCCATACCACAAGTATCAGAAGTATCACGACAAGCACTGCGACAACCCACAGAAGCATTCTATTCATTTTGTTCATACGCATGAGCTAAAAATTAAATCGACCGTTTTTATATAGTTCTTTTTTAGTATATATCTCTTAGAAAAAAAAGTAATGTGGACAACTATGAACGTGGCCGTACCACTATATGTCCGAATATCCGATCTTTTCCAAGACACTGATTTCTGCAATAGAAAACGAATGTCCCTTCTTTATTTGCAATAAACCCGAGGTTCGTCACCTCTTTTGCTGGAACGGGAACGAAGAAATTGAAATCCTGTGATTGTATATCGGCATCTTCGTCCGCCGCCATATTCAACTGCACCGCATCTCCTTTTTCGACAATGATTGCATTCGGAATATATCCATCCGCGGTTATTCGCAGATTAAATACCTTGAACTTTTCCTTCAATCCCGTACCAAGCGACTCCTCCATGTCCGCTTTCGTAAGTGACGCTGTCTTTAATGCTTCAACTTGCCGTTCGTACGGTGTAAGACCGGTGTTTCCCGTTGCGGAAACATTCACCTCCTGGTTTGACCCAGTGGCCATATTTCCCGGTTCCGTGATTTCGGATTGTCCGACATCTTCCGTCACACCATCGAGAGCCGCTGGAGGTTTTTTATTCGAAAAAATTATCACTCCAAGCACAATGACCACCACACATCCGATTACGATAAGTATTATCTTTATATCTTTTGAGGTATCGTTTTTCATATCTTTATTCGAATAAGAACCCTTTAGTGCACGATGTAAGACTCACTGTACCAACGGTTGGCGCTGCACATTTTCTGTTTGTGGGAACCAATACCCCTGAAAGCAATGGGTCCGAAAAAGCACTTATACAACTTGAATGAGTGCCACCACCAAGACTCGTATCGCTATTGTAAGGAACCACGATAACGGAATATGTTCCTGGACAATCAAGCCCTGTTTGTGAAGGGATTGTGGCATTTCCGGTATCCGTTATAAGCGTGGTGGTATTTGCGCTTGATCTTCCTCCTCTTAAATACACCCTATATCCATTTGCACCTACATTTGTCCATGATGCGCTAAGCCCTCCTCCCCCAGATTTTTCCGTTGCGGTCACTGCACTAACTGTTGTAGGAGCAACGACACACGATCCGGTCGTGATACTGACACTTCCCGCGGATGTCTGATTTCCCACCGCGTCCTGTAATTTCCCATAAATCGTATGATTTGTTTCACACAAAAGTCCTGAAAATGTATTTGCACCAGAACTCGTCCACGAATATGATCCACCGTCTATTGCATATCCATATGGCGTACTGTTCATTCCAGAATGCGCATCAGATCCCGTTGTGCCCATTACAACAGTGATAGAGTCCGCACTGGTACTTGATTCCGAAGGACTTGGAGGATTCGGTGTTGGTGCGGTTGTATCAACACGAACCGGTCCCCAACAATATGAGGCGTAATTAACCGAGGTCGGCGCGGGAGTCCAATTTCCGTTCGTATCGCTTGCCCTGAAACATACATACCACGACGATCCCGACGTTGTTTGTGTGAGTGTAGCGCCATTTGTGAATGTATTCGCGCTTGTCGTTCCCGGATCGCACGGAGGCATGGTTCCTGTATCAGCCCAGCAATGGCGCACATAGGAAACTCCTGACACATCACTTGCGGTTGCGGTCACATTCGCAGAGGTAGTCCAACTCGAATTCGATCCAGTTATTGAAAATGTTGGAGGTGTTGTATCACAGTCGCTTGTATAAAACGTATACGTCGGCGAATCTACACTCGCGCCCGCGAGACCCGTTCCGTTCCCTTTATTCATAACCGTGAGTCCTGATCGCGCGATATATGTGTACCCCGTCCCGCACGAGAGTCCCGTGTCGCTCCAGCATCCCGATGTCGAACCGACCAGAGAGGAATAAGAGGCAGCGCCCGAGTTTCGTATGATATTCCGGTAATTGTACGTATCAACGTCTGGGTGGCTGGGGTTCACGGGATCGCTCCAGCACGCGGATATGGAGGTTTGAGTCGAACCCCCCTGAGACATCGACATACTTCCCAGTGTGCGTCCAGAATACGACGGACTTGTCGGTCCTCCTCCGCAGGCGTTTGTCGGCTGGATCGTATAAGAATATAAGGTATTCTGGCTGAGTCCGGAATCTATATAGTCATACTGTGGGATCGTTGCGATGAGCACTCCGTTCCTGCGGATGTTATAAAGAGGCGCCGCTCCCCCGCTTGGAAGATACGGACTTCCCCACCAGGTTGAGAGCCAAATCGATGTGTTGTTTGATGCATAAATAGCAAAATTAGGAAGCGATCCCGGAGTAGTGTAGGTCATGACTCCGCTCGAGGCGGACATTGAGGATGATCCCGTCGGACCATTCGCGACTACCGCATATTCGTATGTGCTTCCGCAGGAAAGCGTTCCGTTCCGGACGCTCTTTGATGTCGCCCCCCACGAATAATCGGGGCTTATCGTCTGCCAGCTCCCTCCATTCACCTTTTCATAAATCGTATACGAGGTTGCTCCGGAAACCGCGTTCCAAGAAATATCAACGCGTTCCAATGTGGGCGTTCCCCCGTACGAAAATACTGCGGAAACCCCCGTAGGCGCACAAAGTGGAGTTATTGTTCCACTCCCCACAGACGTTTCATTTCCTGCGGCGTCACGGATCTTTCCTGTAACCGTATGAGACACCCCACACGAAACACCGGAAAAAGCTTTCGATGTGCCCGACTGCCATGTATATGCGCCGCCATCAATGGAGAATCCGTATGGAGTGGCATTCAACCCAGATGCCGTATCGGACCCGCTCGAGATCGTCGCAGTCACAGAGGACGAATCCGCCGATGTTAAAGAAATAGTCGGTGGATTCGGTGTCGGCGCGACCGTATCAATATATGCTGTCCACGAAGCTGAATTAGGACTTGTGCGCAATGCCGAATCTTCCGAGTAGACATACCACGACACCCCGCTTAGATCCCCGGTATGTGTATAACAACTTGATCCGTCTCCCACATTATATCCTCCGTTATATGTCGTTCCTCCTATAACAAATTTTCCTCGCGTTGAAACCCCCGGATATCCATCAACCCACGCACAAAACTGCCGTGAATTAACCCATGATCCATTCGATGGAGCGGTTGTCGCCGGAATACAAAGCTGGGTAAGAGCAAGAAGAGGGGATGATTGCCCAGATGCCCCTCCGGATCCTACCGCAGAAATCGTTATTGAATAGTTTGTGGAACAAGAAAGCCCACTAAATGTATATGAAAGAGGGTTAAGATAAGAAACGTACCCCACATAGACTCCGTCTTTATACATGTAATATTCGAGTGCATTCGCTACCGCGGACCACGAGATGCTCACTGATGATTGTGTCGATCCGGTGAGCGTGGGGGCACCTGGAGTCGCCGGAGGACACGCCGTAACGCTACATGAACTGTATGCATACGTTCCGCTCCACGATCCGCTCGAAAGACACGTCTGCGTTTCGCTTGAACACACACCACCACACGCAACGGAAGACGCCGCATACATTGTTCTTGTACTCGCTGATGGTGGTGATGTAAGTGTATAGGAACCGCTAAACGATCCCCCCGCAAGACACGATTGAGTTTCACTGTTTGATCCGTAGGTTCCACATGCAGATGTTGCCGCGGCATAGCGTGTACGAGTAGTAATGGTGGCGGGAGAAGTTAGGGTGTACGTACCGCTGAACGATCCATTTGATTGGCACGTCTGCGTTTCACTGTTTGATCCGTAGGTACCGCAAGCGGATGTTGCCGCGGCATAACGAGTTTGAGTGGTAACAGTGGCGGGAGAAGTTAGGGTGTACGTACCGCTGAACGATCCATTTGATTGGCACGTCTGCGTTTCACTGTTTGATCCGTAGGTACCGCAAGCGGATGTTGCCGCGGCATAACGAGTTTGAGTAGTTGCGGAAGGTGGAGAGGTAAGTGTGTAATTATAAGGACTCCATGCGCCGCTTGTTTGACAAGTCTGCGTTTCGCTCGTATACGAATATGTTCCACACGCGGAGGTAAGTGCTCCGTACGCTGTCCGCGTTGTGGGAGTACACGATGTTAATGTGTATGATCCGGACCATCCTGTTCCGCTACTATTACAGGTTTGTGTTTCGCTTAAACACGAATTACCACACGCCATTTGCGAATTCGCATACATCGTCCGCGTTGTTCCAGGAGTACATACTGCGCCACACGTACCCGCAGTGATTGACGATGCACCGTAGCCACATGAACCCGCCGAACAATAACCACTGTATAAATATGTCGTTCCCGAACACGTTGATGAAAGACACGTCGATCCGGCAGTGCGATTACATACTCCAGAAGTACACGTTGATCCGGGATATGGCACCATACCACTGCAAAACCCGTTCGCACAGTTATCGGTCGAATAATAACACGCGCCGCCCGAACAATATCCGGAATAGTATGCGGTTGAACCGGAACAGTAAGCATTACACGTCACTCCTGCACACGGGTCGCATCCGGTTGTAGATACGGAAGCAGAAGCACACCCATATGCGGAACATACACTGTAGGAATACGAGGTACACGTAGCCAGTCCGGAATTTGTGTATGAGGAAGTTCCTACGCCCACCGAAGTAATGGCGGATCCGTTACGATAAATAGTTTGAGTCCCGCCATTTATTTGGCTCAATGACCACGAAAGAGAAATTGAATTTGTAGAGGGAGAAAGAGTTAAAGAATCAGAACTATTCACAGACCATAACGCGGCCTTCACCGTGTCGGTGTAAAACACGGCAACAAAAAAAGTGGCAATGGCAACGCTTACGAATAAAAATACCAGAAATGACTTTGTGAATTTCACGTTTTTCTTGATTGCTATTTATTATACCACATCGTTCACAATAATTTTATCCTTCTTTCTTATATTTTTCACCCCCCTTCGGTATCCCTTCCGAAATCAAGAGATATAAACAATATCTCATTTTCCTGTTATATAGAGGTAGATAAATACACTTGGATTT
Source organism: bacterium (assembly GCA_021811055.1). Taxonomy (GTDB): domain Bacteria; phylum Patescibacteriota; class Minisyncoccia; order UBA6257; family GWB1-50-10; genus GWA2-45-9. The sequence continues at coordinate 1,707 of JAJZPU010000001.1, read as the reverse complement.
CGATATACTTCCTCTAAAAATGGGCATTCCTGCGGTTTTTTTGCATAGAGGATTTTTGCGCTAAGGTCCACCAATATTTTTTCCTTTTTTCCGCACTCCCCTTCTTCTTCCGCCATGAACCCGGCGGGATTGATGAGTGCGCCCGCGCTTTGTGAAGTAAGAAACGAAACCTTCGACGGAAGACGAGTAAATGGGGTGACAAGAGTCCCCACCGCTTGATTTGCCACCACCCCCATTCCATTAAATCTTTCGCTATTTTCTTTCAGCCACAGTAACGCGGCGAGATCGTCTTTATTCACCAATTCATACAGACCCGCGCCGTTAGGAAGAATAAAATATTTATTAAAGAGAACCAAAAAAAATGTCGCCATTAAAAAAAACGTTACGACAGTTTTCCACAACGCGGGGAGTTGTTCTTTGTCCCAGTGCAAACGGATTTTCTCGATACTCAGGACCACCCCCATCGTTCCCAATATCGCAACTATAATTCCCACAAAATAAAATAGACGTTGATAGAATACAAAAAACGAAACTCCGGTAACAATTCCGAAAAGAAGCATCGCAATCCCAATTAAAAAACCGAAGCGAATGCTCTCTGCCCAATTATCTTTTCGGGTAAGAAAAAAACCAACAAGAGCGGATACAAAAAGAAGAATGGGAACCGTACTGAAAAAACCAACCCTTCCCGCAAAATGAAACGTCGCGGAAAGAGGAACAAAAAACGTTTGGATAATTTTTGACTGCGATAAAAAAGAAGGGAGAGAAACACCATCTGCCATTCTCCAAAATTCTCTATAGGGACTCATAGATTCTGCAATATACACCCCCGCGAGTACCAAAAAAAACATTCCGATGTATACCATTAATTTCACCCGTCTTTTTCTTATATTCTTGAAAATAGCCGGGAGGAAACAGAGAAACAAAAGCACCGCGAATGGGAAATACACAAGCGCGAGTGCGCTAAAAATAAGACACACCCAAAAAAATTCCGGGAGATGTCGTGTCCATAGCGACGAGGTGAAAAAAACAACAAGTATAAAGAACAGTGCAAACATCGAGGGAACAAAAAACCACCACCCGAGCGAATATGCATTCGATCGGAGTGCAACAAAAAAAATCGGGAGTAGCATCCCCGCCAAAAAACTTTTTGTTTTTGCAAAAATAAAGAGAGATCCGACAAAAGAAATGAAAAATACACCGAGTGCCGGCATGTAAGGCCACGCGTTCACCGGATCCCCTCCCGTAGCATCTAAAAGCATTGCTGTGTAGCTTGAAAATCCTGGTTTGTTATTTGAAAAGTCATTGAAAAGATATGGGTGTGTATGCAGTGATGCACCCTCAAGAACATTCTGCACAGTCCCTATTTGCCACCATTCATCGGCATGAATTGCCCATGGATATCCCGTATGTATCGCTAAAATAAAAACACCCGCAAGTATTGAGATAAAAAGGGCCCCGCCGATGAATATTTTTTCTTTTAGTTTTGTGTCTCTCCATTCTTCCCGAATAAGAAACAGTTTTTTTCTCAAGACAACCGCGAGGAAAAGGGAAATAATCGTATTCCATATAAAAAATACCTCCGCGAGCGGGAAACGCAATCCGATGAACACGATACTCGTCACTACTCCGAGAGAAATCGACGTTGCGATGGAAAAGCCAATCCGTTCCGAAAACCCGTTTATCCGCGGAAAAAAAAGTGTGATGAGA
>JAJZPU010000030.1 GCA_021811055.1 bacterium | reverse complement strand
CTTTATTATCAAAAAGGTCAACAGACATTTCACTCTCCTGTTTGTTTTTAGAAAAAACGGAAGAAAAAACTTTTTCAAAGAAATTTTTTACATCCTCCCTTTCTTGCATCTCAAAAAAACTCGAGTAAGGGAGTTTCTTATCTTTACAATCTACTATGTTTTGAAAAACGGCTGAGGTCATTTTTATTTTTTTACAACGAGGAAGCTGAAAGAATCAAGTTTCTTGTTGTTGCAAAAAATGGAAGCTTCATACTTACCCTCTTCTTGAAAAATTACATTGTCTATTTTTCCTAGAAAACCTATATGACCGGTATTTGAACTTTCGGCATCTATTTCTCTTTCGTTCATCTTTTTCCCCGATGGAGCACTCAAAACAATGCTGAACTTATATTTTTTTTCTTTTTCTGTAGAAATATCGATAATGGCGAAAATATCCCTTTTTTCTGAGGGAAGTTTTTCTGCCCTAATTCCAGAGAAAATCCCAATAAGAGACGGTGTACCTTTTTCTGTAATAAAAGCGTAGTCACAAAAATGAGCGAAATTTAATTTCATATTAATCTTTATTGTACCACAATAGCACATCTATTAAATTGTCAATAATTAACTCCCTCATTCGATATCATAAGAAAAATACAAACGACCTGAACTGGAAAAGCCTCCTCAAATAAAAGACAAAGTGGGACTATCGCATCGTTTTGTCTACGATGTAGTGCCTAACGGGAATTGCCCTCGCCTCTCGGTTGTGTCGTCACACCCCCTCGGGCTGGGCACCGCCTCGCGGTGCATCGTGCTCGATGCACATCGCTCCGGCGTTCAAATCCCGACGCAAAACAATCAATTGTTTTGTTTTAGGACACCCGAAACAAAAAACGCTTACAGCGTTTTTTAGTGGGTGCCTAACGGGATTTGAACCCGTGACATTCCGCTCCACAGGCGGACGCTCTACCAGCTGAGCTATAGGCACCATATGGTCTGAACTCTATTTGAAACATACAAAGAATACCCCGATTGTTATTCCTCTTCAATATCCGATGATTTTGATTCCCTGCGGAGTTTCTTTTTTTGATAGCGGAGGCGATTATGCTTTATTTCCTGTTCCTTCACGCTGTTTCGCTTTTTTGTCGGGATGCGTGGCGGATCCTCATGAAGCGCCCTATCGATAAGCTCATTTATTTTCTCGATCACTCGTTCCTTGTTCCGTTCCTGAAATCGCTCCTCTTCGCTTTCGACAAAAAGCTCGTCGTCCTCGTCAATGCGATTCGCAAGTTTCTTCCGTATTTTCTTTTTTTCCTCTTCGGAAAATGGCAGAGCTTCTATTTTCACCTGTGCCTGCACTTTTGTCGCGCGTTTATTGACACGCTGTCCTCCGGGACCGCTCGATCGTGCCGCCTTAAACCGCATATATTTCTCATTAATCGGCATATTCCTTGTCTCTCACAAAAATTATACGGTATAATGAATTAATGGACAATTTGCTGGAGCATGTGGGAAGTTGGATCCTCCAAAATCCTTCATGGACCGATGTGATCCTCGCGGCAGGGATTATCATTCAAGGAGAACTCACCATTCTCCTTTCTGTCTACCTTGTCATCAACCGGAGTATCGGGTGGGAACAGTTCGTTATCGTCACGCTTGGCACCCTTATCCTCGGGGAAATTTTCATATATCTTGTGGGGAAAACGCTCCGGAACACCCGGTTCGGGTGGAAGCTCTACAAAAAGAACAAATCCAACAAACGCATCCAGGCATATACGTATTATCTGAAAAAAAACACCGGGAAACTCCTCATCCTTGCGAAATTTCTTCCCGCCACAAATTTCGTCATTCTCATTCTCATTGGATGGTCGCGCACAAAGTTTGTCGCGTTTTTAAAGACCTATCTTCCCGCGGTACTTCTCTGGTTCGGGAGCATGACCGTCGTCTCCTATTTCCTCATGTCCGGACTCCATTATCTTCGTTCGGCGAAAATATTCCGCCAGGTGGAGATCGGCATCGTAGTCATCTTTGTTCTCATCTTCCTCGGAGAACATATCCTCCGCCGCTTCATAGGAAAATACACCCCTCCCGACGAAAAATCGGAAGAGGACGAGGAGGAAAAATAAAACCCCCTATATTCATAAGGGGTTATTTTTTTAAAATTTTCTGTGCGTATTTCAGAACATTCTTTGCGTACAATATGCTGTTATTGTATCGCATAAGTGATCCTATCTGATTTTTCGGATTCCAATTCGTCGCACGGAGATAATTTGCAATACTCCATACCGCATCGGTAAAATTCGACAAAATATCCGTACTTCCATCGTTGTCACCATCGACCGCAAGAGAGAAAGACGAAGGCATAAATTGAGGAAGCCCCACTGCTCCCGCCCACGATGTCGGAACCGAAAATACATTAATCCTTCTTTCACCACACCACTCAAGTATCTTTTTGAATTCACGAATAAGATACTGCTTTCGTGCATTGCTCTTTGATACGGAGAAAAGGGTAAAATACGTATTCGCCGCATTGTGATTCCCGAGAAAAAGACCAAAATCAGATTCTATCCGGAACACCGCAACGATGATATGCGCCGGAATGTTGAATCTTTTAGCCGCTTCTTTCACGGGAGTATATGAATGAAGAAAGCTTTTGCCGCGCGCGATAGATTCTTCGGTGAATAAAAAATTATAGTCCGGTTTTTTGCGACTCTTAAGAATCTTAAGTATAAGAGAATCGATTCCAAATCGGGTATCCTTTGTAATCGTCTTTGCAACGGAATCAAGAACCCCCGCACCTAAAAGAGATTTTTCAAACGCCTGTTTCTTTTTCTCCATCTGGGGAAATATGGACGTTAAAAACACGGCGATCAGAAAGAAAAAAACCATCGCCTTTTTCACTACGTACTCCTATTGTTTAATTTTCTGCCTTCAGACTACACCCGAAAATACTCGGCTGTAAATACACCCGAAATTCCCAGAACATATGCAAATAAAAACAAAATCCCGTTCGTAGGAAGCAACGGAATTACTCGGAATCTCGCTTTTTGTGACGTTTCTTAAATATATAAGTTATATCATTTTCCTGACGGTCGTCGGGAAAATGATAGAGTTTGATTTTTATTATTTTTCGATAGCGTTTATCTTTGCCGCAACGATAAAATCGTTCTCCGAGAGCCCGCCAATCGCGTGCGTGGAGAGTTCGATACGCACCTTGTTGTAGAAAATATGGATGTCGGGGTGGTGTCCCTCCTCTTCCGCAATAACCGCGATTTTATTCACAAATTTCATCGCATCCGAAAAATCGGCACGGATGAACTCTTTGAAGATCTCTTTTCCGTCCTCGGTCATATTCCACCCGAGCGCTTCCGCGATATACTTCTGCGACTCCTCTTTCGTCATTGGTTTTGTTCCGCCCTCGCATGGCACGCATTTTTTATTCACTAGATCCATGAGATAAGTATAAGGTATATAGTGATAAGTAGTAATGGTTCGATTCACCGACGAGTTTGTCCTCGCTATTGTGGAAGTAATATCGCCCTCGACTCAAAATGTTTCCGTCGAAACATTTTGGTCTGGGCACCCGTCCGAATGGATTCATCCGGGCGGACCGACTCGCGTGCAATTCTTATGAATTGCACTGACTCCGGCGCACAAAGATGAATCGCCTACAAGTTCCTCCTCGTCGTCACTCGTCGGACTCGCAGGCCGCCGCTCGCCATGCATTCTGCTGAATGCATATGGCTGTGCGCTTCGATTCCCGCTCGCAAAACAAGAAATTGTTTTGCTCCAGAGCGCCAGAAATAAAAGACGTGCAAAGCACGTCTTTTATTTTAACGGGTGCCTGGGCGGTGAATCGAACACCGGACGCCAACCTCTTCAGGGTTGCGCTCTGCCACTGAGCTACCCAGGCATAACATTTGCGAGGATATCATATTCGCATTCTTTTTTCAATTTTCTTACAAAATATTATGTGGTGTTTTTCCCGTGTTGCGTGGTAGAGCAACAAATGTTATACTGATTGTAATGAGGATATGTTCTCTCTGTAAAAATCAATTTAAAGACTATCAGGAAAGATGCAGAGCACGATGTGGGTCGTGTAATACAAAAATAAGAAGATATCGCGCAAAGGCAGCGGCAATAAAATATCTAGGAGGAAAATGCGAGAAATGCGGCTGGAGAGGAAACCAAGCCGCACTCCAATTTCACCACATAAATTTCAAGAAAAAAGACTTCTCAATCGGAAATGTGGCAAATAAAAGTTGGAATATTATAAAAAACGAACTCGATAAATGCTCTCTTCTCTGTGCGAATTGCCATTCAATTATCCATTCTACAAAAGACAATAAATTATTCATCCTTGAAGCGAAAAAATATAGAGGAAAAAAGTTTAATTTTTAACTTATGAAAAAAGAAAAATCTCCACTCCTCTCAGTAAAGGATCTTTCGGTGTCCTTCGGTAACAGCACCATTCCTGTTCTGAAAAATATTTCATTCGACGTGAACACGCACGAAGCGCTTGCGATCGTCGGACCGAACGGATCGGGAAAATCGGTGCTCCTGAAAACACTTCTCGGCGCGATCCCGCGAAGCGCAGGAATAATTGCGTGGAAAGAAAATATAAATATCGGGTATCTCCCCCAGCGTTTTCAGGTCGATCACTACCTTCCGATGACCGTGAAAGAATTCCTTTCGCTGAAACAATTGCCGCGATACTCACTTCAGGAAATAGCGGAACTTGTGAAGGCAAAAACCGATTGGCTCGGAAAAAATCTCGCACATCTTTCGGGAGGAGAACTGCAAAAGACACTCCTTGCGTGGGCGATTTTCGATAAACCCGACATTCTGCTTTTTGATGAGCCGACAGAAAATGTCGACGTCGCAAACCAGGAATCGATCTATGCTCTCCTCCATCAGCTCCAGGACACGCTTGGCGTCGCGCTTGTCATCGTATCGCACGACATCGGTATCGTATATCGATACGCGGACAATGTGCTCTGCCTCAACCATGACATGCTCTGCTATGGAAACCCAAAGGAGACACTGACCGCGAAAACGCTTACCGACCTTTACGGCACACACACACTCATTCACGACCATCAATCGCATAAAAATTATGACATTCACTGATACCAATACACTTCTTCTTGTTGTTTCCGGCGTCTGCGTCGCGGCGGCAAGCGGACTTATCGGTTCATTTCTCATTCTCCGCCGCATGACGCTCCTTTCGGACGCGCTTTCACATGTCGCGCTTCCGGGCATCGCGCTCGGCGTCATTTTCAAATTTGAACCGCTTGTCGGCGGACTTCTCTTTCTCTTTCTTTCCATCTTCCTCATCTGGGGAATCGAACACCGCACAAAACTTGCGATTGAATCGATCACGGGAGTCTTGTTCGTCACCGCGCTTGCGGTCGGATCGCTCCTTATAGAGGAGCATGACCTTCTTGAGGCATTCTTCGGAAACGTCGAGACTATCTCATCCGCTCGCGCGGTCATTCAAACAGTACTCGCCATCATTGTTCTTGTTGTCACGACACTCTTCTTCAAGCGACTCGTGCTTGTTTCCGTCGCTCCCGAGCTCACGCTCGCCGAAAAAATACGCCCGTCCAGAATGGAGTTACTCCTCCTCACGCTTATCGCGCTTACCATTTCAATCGGCATCAGTTTTGTCGGAGTCCTTCTCATGAGCGCGCTTACCATCATTCCCGCGGCGACCGCACGGAATATTTCAAAAAATCTGAAGGGATATATTTCTTTAAGTATCATATTTGCGATAATCGGACTCATCGGAGGCATCTTTATCGCAAAAACATACGCAATAAACTCCGGCGTCGCGACAGTACTCATAAGCACATCGCTTTTTATAGTGAGTTTGTTTTGGAAAAGGGATTAGTTTTCATCGCACACTTAGCAGTAGTAATATTGACAAATGGTTTTTTGCGTAGTATAATGTAGGTAGGAACTAAACAAATGGGAAAGTCAAAATGCAAGGTAATCATTGAATAGAAGTGAAATACAATGTTTATCCAGCAACATGCTGGATTAACGTTGCCGATAAAATCCCATTGAGATCTTGTCACCGAAAACTCCGGTGATTTTTTATTATTTTGCCCTCGCCTCTCAGTCGCGCCGACGCGCTCCTTCGGGCTGGGCACCGCCTCGCTCCCGCGCCTACTGGCGCGGGTCCCGCTCCGGCGTTCGATTCCGCACGCAAGCAAATACCTTTGCTTGCTCGGGGGAAACAAATCCCGCCAGTCCATGGACTGGCGGGATGATTGTACCCCCGGCAGGAATCGAACCCGCATCAAGGCCTTAGAAGAGCCCTGTTCTATCCATTGAACTACGGGGGCATATTTCCACGCTAGAAAAAACGGCGTGGAAAGTCAAAAATACTATCTTAATTCCGCTTTGAATTGCGAAGCGGTTTCCTTGTATAACTTCTCTTGAAGCACATCGACTTCATCGGACACGAGCGTCCGGTCATTCGATCGATATATCACACGAAATGTATAACTCACCTTCCCCGCGCCGAATTTCTTCTCGTCCTCATAGGTATCAAGCAATTGCACTTCCTCGACAAGATCTCCTCCGATATCGCGTATCACATCGTAATATTGGTTCACAAAAAATCCCTTCGGGACCACGAACGAAATATCCCTTGTGATGGGCGGATATTTGCTCACTTCCCTATATTTGTTTCCAAGGACCAGTTGGCGTGTCACGCGCGGATCATCGGAACGAAGCAGGCGAATATCGGGAAGTTCCATACTGATGATCGCAAGCCGTTCCACACCGAATCCGAATGCCCATCCGGTATACTGCTTCGGATCAACGCCGAGCTTTTCCAGAACCGACTGCCGCACCATTCCCCCGCCCAAAACCTCGAGCCATTGTCCGTTCACCTCGACTTCCATCTCAACGCTCGGATCTGTATAAGGGAAGGTATCTTCATTAAACCGATACCGTATATTTTCACCAAAAATCGATTTTGCGATTTTTCCAAGAATATTTTTCAGTTCATCAAACGGCACCTCCATATCGCTCGTCGGATGAAGATACACCCCGTCGATCTGGTGGAATACGTTCAAATGAAAACGATCAATCTCATCTTTCCGATACACTTTTCCATACGAAAGAACGCCAAGCGGAAGGTCTTTCTTTACGCGTTCCTTTATCTCTTCGGACATCATGTAGTAATACCACATGATCGTCGTGTGCGTGCGCAGAATATGCTCATTGTCGACGAAATACGTATCTGACGCGCTTCGTGCCGGATGATTCTCGGGAAAATTAAACAGATCAAAACTCTGGTCTGCGCGGACAATTTCAGGAACTTGAATATGATCAAAATCTTTAAAATCGGGGATGGCAAACAATCGCGATGCAAGTTCGCAAATCGGATGACCTTTCGTGCGCGTAAGATCGGCAAGCGCAAGAAACTTTGTTAAGCGCTTGCTGTCTGCGTCGTCCTTTTTCGCGAGCATGTCCCGCAATCGTGCCTCGTCCGGAGAAGTAATATTCAGGCGAAGCGCTGATAAATTTTTATAGAATTCCATAAGAAATAAAAAACCCTTCTGTATGAGGGGTTCGGTAAGAGAAAATATAGCGGAAGAACCCCTGATCGATTAGGTAAAGAAAGGTCTAAAGAATTTTTCTGCGACTTTTTTCATTACTTTTTTAGTGTACTTCGAGAACACAAAAACATCAAGATTGATTTTGCTTGCACCATAAAGTACTTTTCTGGTATTATTCCTCCGCGGGGTAGAGCAGCCCGGTAGCTCGCAAGGCCCATAACCTTGAGGTCGTTGGTTCAAATCCAACCCCCGCAACATATAATGGGGCAGGGTAGCTCAGTTGGTTAGAGCACGGGACTCATAAGCCCGGGGTCGTGGGTTCGAATCCCACCCCTGCTACACGGTGTTTGTGGAATTTTTATATTGCAAAAGCAAATAGGCATTGATACACTAAATTCGCTGCTTTGCCGATAAGCAGATGCGGGTGTAGCTCAGTTGGTTAGAGCGTCCGCCTGTCACGCGGAAGGTCGCCGGTTCAAATCCGGTCGCCCGCGCAAAAACCCCGCCAGTCCATGGACTGGCGGGGTTTTATCAGTGCCGGATTTGAACTGAAATTGGATGTTCTTTGTTTGAAAAATATAAAAAATCGAGTAGAGTCATAGATATGAAAGCAGTAATTTTAGCCGCCGGCGAGGGTATCCGAATGCGACCACTCACGCTCACCCGCCCGAAACCACTCGTTCTTGTCGACGACAAACCACTTCTTCATTATCTCATCTCTTCTTTTCCGGAAGAAATATCCGAACTCATCATTGTTATAGGCTATCTCGGAGATCAGATCCGCGACTATTGTGGAAGTACCTTTCTCGGAAGACCCGTGACATATATCGAACAGAAACAAAAGACGGGAACATTCGACGCGCTGAAACTGTGCGAACCATATCTCGAAAAAAACGAATCGTTCGCGGTGTTTTATGCCGATGACCTTATTGATGGAAAGACCGTGAAACACCTTATAAAATATCCGCTCTCCCTTGTCGTCGCTGAAGTTCCCGACCCGTGGCGATTCGGTGTTACCACACTGCGCGATGATGGAAAACTCAAAAATATAGAAGAAAAACCAGAACATCCCACTTCAAATCTCATCGTGACGTGCGCATATGTACTCACGAAAGAAATCTTTTCGTATCCCCCCATACAACATCCGAACGGAGAATATTATCTATCGTCGGTAATAAGCGAATTCGCGAAGGATCATGATATCGAGATAATACACACCTCATTTTGGCTTCCCGTTGGAACACCCGAAGATCTCGAATTGGCGCGGGAGGTGGTAAAAGAGCATCCCGAACTCCTTTCATGAAAATCCCGAAGTTTTTTTCCTCGGAAATCTTTCTTTTTGGCGGAGTGTTTCTCATCATGCTTTTTCACTTCGGTGGACTTTTCCAGGCAACCGAACTTCCCGGATGGGATACGGACGCTCATTTTGTCGCACTCTCAAAAATGGCAACCGAATTCCTTCCGAACGGAACGATTCAGGGATATATGCCAGAATGGTTCGGAGGGATCCCCCTTTTCCAATTCTATGCGCCGCTCTATTTCATTTTTGTCGCGGGAGCGTGGATCGTCTCCGGAAAGATTATTCCGCTCGTTCTTCTCTTCCGCATTTCCCTGTTTCTTTCCATTTTTCTTATAAGCGTGTCGCTTTGGTTTTTTACGAAAACAGCCTTCGGAAAAAACGCCGGGAAATGGAGTATTCTTCTGAGTCTCTTCGCGATATTTTATCCGGTAAGCGAGGCGCTGAACGGGATCGGCGCGGGAAGTGTCATTGCTTCCGGACTTATGACCGGATCCATCGGGTTCAGTCTTTTACTCATTCAATTCGCACTACTTCTCCGACTATCAAAAAATCCGGGGCTGAAAAGTGATTTTCTTTTATATACTATTCTCATTTCTGTTATCGCGCTTACCCACACACTGAGTTTCATCGGAAGTCTTATTGGAATCGCGTTTTTCTTTCTCTACTTCCATAAGAATAGGGGCTTTCTGCGTGTGTGTGGTATCGGCGCCGCAATCGGAATTGGACTGACATCTTTTTGGACCATTCCTTTCTTTTCACACTTCGAGCTTTCATCATCCTCAGTTGTCTTGATGCAGGGCGACCCGCTCATCGCGATGTTCCCATTCAATCTGAAACTTCTTTTTAATGTCGCGATGATTCCTTATTTCAATTTTTGGGCGCTTGGACTCTTCTTCACGACGCTCTTTGGATTATATGTGCTTCTCTTCAAAAAAAACGAACGCGTCGTTCCGTTCCTTTTCCTTTTGTTTTTTGTGTTTATAGTAAGAAATTTCATTCCCGCGATATTTCCGTCGATAACCATACATTTCTATCGGTTTTCTCCGGTACTCTTTTTCCTTTCCGTTTCCATGTCAGCGTTCGCGCTGGACTTTCTTCAAAAAACACTCATAAAGAACAAGAAGCAGAATACTATTCTTATTTTTTTGTGCGTAGCGCTCGTTCTTCATAGTCAGATGACATTTTCACGCGAAGCAAACACTCTCGATTTTCAGAACACCAATACGTATTACTCAAAAATCCCGATGAACTGGAATTTCGGTGATTACCCGTATCACGCGGAGGGCGAGGAAGTGCTCTCCAAATTGGCAAAAAAGACCGACGCGCAAAAAATTCTCGTAGTGGTACCAGCGGATATACTCGCCGGATATCTCGGTTCACCGCATTATTTTGATTCGACGATCCCTGTGAAAAACCGACAAAATAACATCTCCGGACTTTACGCAGAGTCTTCTCCACTCACTCCATTCATCATGCCCACGATCCGCGCACTGGGAGAAAACAAAGTGCTCTCATGGGGAGAAAACAAGCTCTCCCTTACTTCCGACTTTATAAATCAACCCTACGAGACGCATCTCGGACGAATATTCGATATTGGCGTAAATTATATCGTTTCTTCCGATCTCTCCATAACCGCGAAACTCCTCAAGAGTCAAATGGTAACACTCGAAGATTCCACCGAACACTTCTTTATTTTTAAGGCAAAAGAGGCGTCTCCCGCAATTTTTATACCACGTATACTCCCCTTTGCGTACATACGGGGAAGTGGCGGAATCGAATTCAGAGAGATCGAGAAGGCGATATATGCGGGAAAAACAACTTATAGTATCCCCGTACTCAATCTGGAAAATAATTCTCTCAACGAATTCTCGCATGAAACAACAAGCATATCTTTCTCCGGACTCATTTTCAGTGGAGAAAAAATAAACAGCGACACCCTGTCTCTCCTCGAAAAGATTGGCATACCTGTTATCGTTATTTCAAATAGCATAAGCGACGAAGACGTCGCCGCGCATCCTTCCCTTCGGTTCATCACCATTTTCGAATCGCTCGAGGAAAATTTCGTATATATGCATCGCAACCCGGCATATGGCTGGCGTCTTCTTCACAATGAGCTCGAGTCCCTCTCAATAAAAAATGAAACAAGCACTCCTATACTTGTTTCATTTTCTTCGAGAAAAATGACTATTGAAACAGACGGTCGATTTTCCATATTGAATATCGGCTATTCTCCGTACTGGAAAATAAAAAACTGCGCCACGTGCCGCATATTCGAAGTTTCTCCGGCACGCATCGCAATCGAGGGAAAGG
>JAJZPU010000029.1 GCA_021811055.1 bacterium | reverse complement strand
TGCGTGAATTGTGATTTTTTTATGTCCATGAAGATTTTTCTTTATTCCGCACCATTAGTTTAGGAATTTTTCCGCACGAATACAATATTTACTCTTTGTATATTTTGGGGTGTAATCGGTGTTCCCGCGAAATCGTCGGATTTCGTGTTATTATTCTCTTCGTATGACAAGAATGTCCGTATATATAGGCATCGATGAGGTTGGCCGGGGTCCACTTGCCGGTCCCGTAGAGGTCGGGGCGGTGCTTGTATACGGGGATATGATTAAAGAATTCAAAAATGCCGTCAAAAGGTCCGGAGTCCCGCTCAGAGATTCCAAGAAATTGTCCGAAAAACAGCGGAAGGAATGGAAAAGACATCTTGCCGCAATGAGGGAAGAAAAAATCGTAGAGTATGCGACGGCGCGGGTGTCGCCGAATGTCATCGATGTACTGAACATATCGCGCGCAACGGGAAGGGCCGCCGAAAAGGCCGTAGTAAAGGCACTAAAAGTCTCTCGCTCTTTAAACGCCACTATCCGTATTTTTTCGGATGCGGGAATTCGTCCGGACATTTCACGGATCCCCTCAAAAAACATCCGGTTTACGGCGCATGTGCGCGGGGACGAGACGATACCGCTTATAAGCCTCGCGTCGATCGTTGCAAAAGTTTCACGGGACGCCTACATGACGGCACTTGCGAAAAAACACCCCGGATATCACTTTGACGCCAACAAGGGGTATGGAACCCGGGACCATATCCGTGCGTTGCGTGCGCGCGGACCGTCTCCGATCCATCGTTTGACCTTTCTCGGAAATTTTTCTAAAATGGAATGAGAATCGTCGTAGTACAGATATTATAAGACTATGGGTGGCGTCCCAATTAAACATCATTCAAAATCAAAAGTAGGACGGAGGCGGTCACAACTCGCTTTGAAAAAGAAGGGCATTGTGGCGTGTGCGTATTGTAAGAGTCCGGCATTGCCGCATCGTATGTGCGCACAGTGCGGGAAGATGACAAGCGTAAAGAAGACGGCCGGAAAAAAGTCCGAAAAGAGCGGAGCATAACGGCGGAACAATCAATTTCCGTATGGCAACACGACATCTCGCAAGAACAATCATTCTCCAATCCCTGTATGAATGGGATTTTTATAATAAAAAAATCGATCTCATAAAGGTGGTTGATAGGAACTTGAATGAATTCGGCCCCGGTATCGACGAACCCGAATTTGCGTGGAAGATTGTAAAGGGAGTCGTGGAGCACATGAAAGAAATCGATCAGGTGATTTCAAAATATGCCCCGGAGTGGCCGCTGGAACAAGTGGCGATTATAGATCGAAACATATTACGTATCGGTCTTTTCGAGTTATTGCACGCGGACAAAAACGAAGTGCCGTCGAAGGTGGCGATCAATGAGGCGATAGAGCTTGCGAAAAATTACGGCGGACAAAATTCATCCAGATTCATAAATGGGGTCCTTGGAACCGTATACAAAGAAATGGTCGAGCCGAACGAACCGAAAAAGAGCGAATAGCAGAAACGTGGCGGACGAATTTGGGGGTATCGAAAAAAGAATCGGGGTTATATTCTCGGATAAAAACATCCTTAAGGAGGCGTTGACGCATCGTTCTTTTTTGAACGAACATCAGGACTGGCCCGTGGGACACAACGAACGGCTCGAGTATCTCGGGGATGCGGTCACCGAACTTATCGTTACCGAATATCTCTATCGAAAGTATCCCACACATCAGGAGGGAGAGCTTACGAGTTTTCGTGCCGCGCTTGTGAATTATCAGATGATGGCGGTTGCGGCGCGGGAGATCCTTCTTGAAAAATCACTTTTTCTTTCACGCGGAGAATCCCGTGACACGGGAAAAGCACGCGATGTGATTCTCGCGAATGCGTTTGAGGCGCTTGTCGGTGCGATCTATCTCGATCAGAAGCATGCGGGCGCGGCGGGTTTTATCGGGCGAGTTCTGATCCCGCACCTTTCGGCCATACTCGAATTGAAACTATACAAAGATCCGAAGAGTCTACTTCAGGAGGTCGTCCAGGAAAAAAAGCGGGTGACCCCGACCTACAGGGTGCTTGCGGAATCCGGTCCCGACCACCAGAAGAATTTTATCGTTGGTGTGTTTTTCGGTGAAGAATGCGTGACGCAAGGAGAGGGAACATCGAAGCAGGAAGCGGAAAGCAATGCGGCACGCGCCGCGCTTGAAATAATGGAAGAGTAAATTTATGGCATTTTTAAAAGGACTTGAACTTCATGGATTTAAATCGTTTGCCGGAAAAACGGTCCTCGATTTTCCGTCTCGCGTGGTTTCGATTGTCGGACCGAACGGATCCGGAAAATCGAACATTATTGATGCGCTCCGCTGGGTGTTGGGAGAGCGTGAAGCGAAACAGTTGCGCGGGGGTACCCTCGAAAATCTTATTTTTGCGGGAACACCGAAACGCGCCGCGGTAAGCGTCGCGAAGGTGGGACTTGTGTTCGACAACATTGATCGCGCGTTTGCCATCGAAGCGAACGAAATAGTTTTGGAACGGCGGATAGACCGTTCCGGAGTTTCCCAATTTTTCATAAATGGCGACGAGATACGCCTCAGGGATCTTATCCCCATGCTTGCACGCGCAAAACTCGGGGCGCGCGGACTTACGATGATTGGACAGGGACAAAGCGACGTGTTCGTGCAGAGTTCTCCCGATGAACGGAGAATAATGATTGAGGAGGTCCTGGGACTCAAGGAATTTCGGATAAAGAAGGCACAGGCGGAGCGGCGCATGGATACAAGCAGAGTGAATATGGACAAAGTGGGTGCCATGCTTGAAGAACTGTTGCCTCATTTACGATTATTGCGACGCCAGAAACATCGCTGGGACAAGAGAAGTGAAATAGAGACGGAGCTTCACGAATCGGAAAACAGATTTTTTTCCTCACGCTATTATGAATTGCAAAAAGAGCTTACGGTGCTCGAGGATCCATCCGGGGAACTTACCGAAAAAAAGAAAGTGACGGAAAAGGATATCTCGGTGCTTGAGGCAAGGATACGGGAAACCGGTGCCGCGGCCGGGCGCGTCGACAGGTCACGCGAGATACGGGATCATGTCGCGGAGCTTTTCAGGAAAAAAGCGGCGCTTGGAGCGGACATCGCGAAACTCGAGGTAAAAATAGAACTCGAAGAAAAAAATACCGCGCAATTGGGCATTGATCTTTCCGCGCTTCACGGTGTCGTGGGCGATGTGCGGAAAGAACTCGATGAGGTGCTCACATGGTCCGATGTCGAGAAGATAAAAACGACACTTCGGGCATGGTCGGAAAAATTTTCCCGTTTTTTCGCGAAAGAAACGAAAAAGAATTCCGACGCGTTCGAGAGCGAGAAAAAAAAGAAAGAATCCGAAGCGGCGGCCGTTGACGCGGAAATCAAGGAGCTCCGCAACGAGGAAGAACTTATTGCGAGAACGCAGGATGAGGCGAACAAGGAATTCCGAAAACTTGTGGAAATGCTCGAAAATAAAAAGAACGAGATACGAAAAATAGATCGCGACATGCAGGAACAGTTATTTGCCCGCGAACGCGTTTCAATACGGAAAGAAGAGTTGGAAAAAGATTGGATTGGGGCGGGAAGGGATATCCATGAATTGCACGCATTGCCGCGTGTCGATGATCCGGAAGTTGATATGCAGGGAATTGAGCGACGCATATTCCGTCTTCGCGGTGAACTCGCGGCGATCGGAGAAATAGATGAAAACCTGGTGCGTGAGGCGGATGAAAGCGAAGCACGATACGAATTCCTTACCCGTGAATTATCCGACCTCGAGACCGCGATCGCGGATCTTAAAAAACTTATCGCCGATCTCGATGTGCGCATCGGGAATGATTTCAAAGACGCGTTTCGTCTCATTAACGACGAATTCAATAATTATTTTCGTCTCATGTTCGGTGGTGGAAAAGCGCGAATGAAAATAGAAAAAAAGAAAAAAGCGGTAAAAGAGGGAGAAGGGGAAACCCAGGGAGAAGAAACGGCTCCGCAGGAAAGCACCATAACCGAGGAAGAAGACGACGATTCGTTCGGTGGCGTTGAAATAGAGTTGAGTCTTCCGAAAAAAAGAATAACGAATCTTAATATGCTTTCCGGAGGAGAAAAAAGTCTTGTCTCGATTGCCGCGCTTTTTGCGCTTATCGCGGTGAGTCCTCCGCCATTTCTCGTGCTTGACGAGGTGGATGCGCCGCTCGACGAATCGAACGCAAAGAGGTTTGCCGATCTGGTAAAAGAGTTTTCAACAAAGACTCAATTCATTATTGTAACGCACAATCGCGCGACGATGGAGGCGGCCGATGCGCTTTATGGAGTGACAATGGCCGATGACGGCGTTTCGAAGATACTTTCCTTGAAGTTCGAGGAGGTAGACAAAAAAACCGCTTCATAATTGACGCGGGGTCCTTTTTCATATATCATACCTTTTGCAATATCCAGATTATGTTGGCAATAAAATTAAAACCAGTTGGAAAAAAACATCAGAAGACCTACCGCGTTATCGTCGCCGAAAAGCGATCGAAACTCGACGGAAGGTTTATCGACGATCTTGGGTGGGTAAATCCTCATGCCGATACGCATAATATAAAAGCGGAAGCGGTGACACAGTGGATCGGGAAGGGTGCGCAACCGACGCCAAGTGTCCACAATCTTCTCGTGAAGGCGGGGATCCTGAAAGCGCCAAAGATACCGGTGCATTCGGTAGCGAAGAAAAAGAAAGAGGGCGTAGCATAGTGTGAACGGCGGTACAATTTTTAAATAATCAAAGAAGAGGCAAAGGTCGAATGAAAACCATTTTAGAGAGAAGAAAGTATGTCAAACGTTCCCGATAAAGAGTTTCTCGAATTTCTCGTGAAATCGATTGTCGATCATCCTGACGATGTTAAAGTCGATCGGAAAGTTGATGAGATGGGAGTCTTGCTTTCGCTCAAGGTGAATCCGCAGGACATGGGTCAGGTTGTCGGACGCCAGGGCGCGACGGCAAAGGCGATCCGCTCTCTTCTTCGTATCGTGGGTATTAAGAATAACGCTCGCGTCAATCTCAAGATTGAAGAGCCGGAGGGGTCGACCCGCGGCATCGCTCACGGAGAATAACTTTGTCTTTTTTTAAACCCTCCGCTTTGTGCGGAGGGTTTTGTGTTTCATGATACAATAAAAATAATATGCGTATTGATTTTATATCCCTGTTTCCGGACGCATTCACGTCGTATCTTGACGAATCGATCGTTAAGCGCGCGCGAAAAAATAAGCTTATTTCTTTTCGGTGTATCAACCCGCGCGACTTCACGCGCGATCCGCATCATACCGTAGACGGAACGCCCTACGGGGGAGGACCGGGAATGGTATTAAAAATCGAGCCAATTTGGAAGGCGGTACAGCACGCGTGTAAAGGAACAAAGAAGAAAAGAAGGATCATACTTTTTTCTTTACGCGGGAAAAAATTCACGCAAGAAACCGCGCGGCGTCTTTCGAAATACGATCAATTGGTACTTATTTGCGGGAGATATGAGGGTGTCGATGAACGTGTCGCGGAAGCCATTGCGGACGAGGAAATATCAATAGGGGACTTCGTGCTTTCGGGAGGGGAACTGCCCGCACTCGTGTTCTCAGAGGCGGTGATGCGTCATATCCCGGGTGTGCTTGGAAAAAAAGAGTCCCTGGAGGAGATAAAGGGGTCGTATCCGGTATATACGCGTCCACCCGTATTCGAGATAACGAAGAAAAAAAAGAAAAAGAAACTTAAAGTTCCTGATGTGCTTTTGGGAGGAAATCATAAATATATCGACGAATGGAGAAGGCAATACGGGAAGAAAGGGGAATAGCGAAGAATATATTTTGACTTTTTTTTTGTTTTTGGGTACTATGGAGAAGCATTTTTGCGTATGGTAAACAAGATAATCAGCGAAGAATTAGTAAAAGAGATGGTACAGAACGGAGTCGTTTTGGGGCACAAGAGATCCAAGACTCATCCGAAGATGAAACCGTTCATCACCGGCAATCGCAACGAGATCGAAATACTGAATCCTGCGGCAACGTGGGACAGTCTCGAATCGGCGATCAATTTTTTGCGCGAAAAAATATCGAAAGGAGGACTTATTCTTTTTGTCGCCACGAAACCGGCGGCAAAAGCGGTGGTAAAAAATTTCGCGGATGAATTCAAGTATCCGTTCGTGGGAAGACGATGGCTTGGAGGAACGCTCACGAATTTTCAGGTAATCCGCGGACGGTTATCCCACTTTGAAAGTTTGCGCGATAGAAAGGAACGGGGAGAACTTTTGAAATATACGAAGAAAGAACAGCGTGATTTCGACAAGGAAATAGGAAAGCTTTCACAGAATTTTCTCGGACTCCTTCCGATGAAAAAGGTTCCTGATGTGCTT
Source organism: bacterium (assembly GCA_021811055.1). GTDB lineage: Bacteria > Patescibacteriota > Minisyncoccia > UBA6257 > GWB1-50-10 > GWA2-45-9. The sequence continues at coordinate 4,903 of JAJZPU010000029.1, read as the reverse complement.
TTCGTTGTCGATGCCGAAGCGCATGTGACGGCGATCAAGGAGGCGCGGATACTGGGTATTCCGGTGGTCGCGATCCTCGATACGAACGATGATCCTTCGAAAATATCGAATCCGATATATGCGAGCGATCACAGCAGACAGAGCGTTGAGTGGATCATGAGCCAGATCAAGGGGGCGATCAAGCCGCTCTTGCCGCGGGGATATGTGTTCCATGATGCACGCGATGCGAAAGTGATAAAGGGCAATTTATAAAAATAAAACAAATCTATGAACGCCGATATTATTAAGTTGCGGGAAGCAACGGGTGCGGGAGTAATGGAGTGCAAGCGCGCACTCGAAGAAGCGAAAGGAAATTTCGATAAGGCCGTTGAACTCATACACATAGCGGGTGCCGCGCGCGCCGAAAAAAAGAAGGACCGCAAAACCGGTGCGGGGTTCCTTTATTCGTATGTTCACAACAATCGCGTCGGGGTACTTCTTGAGGTGAGGTGTGAGACCGATTTTGTGGCAAAATCCGATCCGTTCCAGGAGCTTGTGAAAAACCTCGCGTTCCAAGTCGCGGCGGTGGAGGCTGACGATGTGGCCGGTATTCTCGAACAGCAATTCGTGAAAGATGACAAAATGACCGTAAAGGCGCTTATCGATCAGACGATCGCGAAGGTTGGCGAAAATATACAGATTGAGCGTTTTGCCCGGTTCGAGATATAACTCAAGGACCTATGTCCATACTGAAATTTCTCCTTGAAATAATCATCATATGCGCATTCGGCGTCATCGTGTATCTTTTTACGCGCACGTTGCCACGCATTGACGACGCGTATGTTACTTCCGAAGAAAAGAAGCTGAAGGGGGACGCGCTTTCTTCGTATTTGGAGAAAATAGATGAATGGCTTACGATCATATTCGAGAAATTTCTTCGGCGGGCAAAAGTGTGGGTGTTGAAGCTCGACAATCTCGTGAATGAACAGCTAAATAAATTCAAAAGAGAGCCACAGAAGAAGAGACAGTTCACGGAGAAAAACGAAGACGAGAAAGATGGAGAAGGGAAGGATGGCGACGAGGATTAGTTTAAAAAGAGAATAATGCGCAGGTGGCAGAGTGGTCAATTGCATCAGACTGTAAATCTGACGCCTTCGGGCTACGGAGGTTCGAATCCTCCCCTGCGCACAAATATTAAAAAAGAATGATTTTGGTCATTCTTTTTTAATATCCGCAGGAGCGACGCAGTTGACTGCGTCGCGTGGAGGATTCGAAGGTCGGAGCGATGTGTGTGCAGTAGCACGCACCGCGAGACCGCGGCTAGAAAAAGTTTTGCGACGGCAAAACTTTATTCGGAGCCGAATCCGCAGATAGACGAGCGACGGCGCTCTTTTGAGGCGAGGGCGAATCCCCATCGCTTGTGTCGCGGGGAGGATTCGAAGCGCGGAGCCTAATCCATCCCCACGTCAGTAAATAATTGACACATTATATGTTTTATTATATAATACCGCCCAGCATCAGTTATTTATTTCACTAAATAACGATTAATAAATAATCACTAATCAAAGGAGAGAATCTTATGAAAGGATTTCTTATCGCTATGGGTATACTTCTCGGTGTTGTATTTTTTACGATACTTTGGGGAGTTGGTTCCTACAACAGTCTTATTGGACTTGAACAGGGAACGAAAGAATCTTGGGCTCAGGTAGAGAATGTCTATCAGCGTAGAGCCGATCTTGTTCCTAATCTGGTCGCTGTAGTAAAGGGTGTTGCAGAGTTCGAAAAATCAACCTTTACTGCCGTTACCGAAGCCCGCGCAAAAGTCGGGCAGACAAAAATCGATGCGACAAATCTCAATAATCCTGAAATGTTCGAGAAATTTCAGGCGGCGCAGGACGGACTCGGTTCCGCACTCTCGCGTTTACTCGTTGTATCTGAGAATTATCCGCAATTGAAGGCGAATCAGAATTTTCTCGCTTTACAGACACAACTTGAAGGGACAGAAAACAGAATTGCGGTCGAACGGAGGAGATATAATGAATCGGCTCAATCCTATAATACCGCAATAAAACGTTTTCCTACGATGATCATCGCCGGGTTCGGTGGATTCAAAGAAGTACAGTACTTTAAAGCTCAGGAAGGAGCACAAAATGCTCCGAAAGTTCAATTCTAAATAAGGAGGAAAATAGATTGAAACGAATATGGTATTTGGTACTTTTTCTTCTTGTGTTGTTTTCCGCGTGCAACATACAAGACGATCCGAAGGGAGGAGGAGTGCCCGAACTCAAGGGTCGTGTGAATGATTACGCCGATTTACTCGACGAATCGACACGCGAAAATCTTGAGAAGATACTTAAGGCACACGAGGATTCAACTACGAACCAAATCGTTGTTTTAACAGTTGAATCCATTGGAGATGTTGCCATAGAGGAATATTCCATGAAAGTTGCAGAAGCATGGAAGATCGGCCAGAAGGAAAAAAATAACGGTGTTTTGATCATTATTGCAAAAGAGGAAAAGAAGGTAAGAATAGAGGTCGGATATGGCTTGGAGGGCGTCCTTCCGGATGCACAGTGTGGTTATATTATCGACCATATATTTCTTCCTTCGGTAAAGCAGAAAAATCCCGATTTTGATGAAGCGACCACAAATACCGTTCTTGCCCTCATTCGTACGGTGCATGGTGAGTATAATGCCATCGTTCAGGAAACCACCGAAAAAGAGACATCGAACGCATTCCTTATTGTACTTGGTATCGTTTGTGTCATATCGGGAATTATCGGTCTTATCGCCGACAATCCTTTTGTTTCTGCGGGTATTTCCGCGGTGGTATTTCCACTTGTGTATATCTATTTTTATGTTTTTTCCGTTATTGCCGTACTTATGATCGTTGCCGGGTTTGTCGCAGGATTCGTTTCACGCTATGGAATTGAATTGGCGATTGAAATGAAGAGCGGCGGTGGATCTGGCGGTGGTTTTTCCGGCGGAGGAGGGTCCTTCGGCGGAGGCGGTGCTTCAGGAGGATGGTAATAAAGGAGAAATGAAATGAAAATATACAAATTCGAAGAAGAACAAATAATGGAAAGTATCCAGAGCGCCGAACAGAAAACTTCCGGACAGATCGCGTGGGCCGTATTTCAAAGAAGTAGTTCATACGAAGACGTGCCTTTTAAATCCGGACTTTTTGTTGCGTTTCTCGGTGTTATTCTCGGGATGGTTTTTGGGAAAATACACGGATGGGGATATGAATACGCGTTAGGAGAAGTATTCTTGTCTTTTATCCTTGGTATGTTCCTCGCGAAGATCCCGCATGTTCGAAGATTGTTCATCTCAAAAGAGAGAATGAGACGTCGGGTTGAAGAACGTGCATTTGCAACATTCGTAAGAAGTAATGTTCATACGACAAAGTTGAACAACGGTGTTCTCATTTTTGTGAGCATGTTCGAGAAAATGGCGATCATTGTTGCTGATGTCGGTGCAAACAACATTCCGGATTCCAAAAAAGTTTGGAACGGTATGATAGATACAATCTTGCAAAGTATGAAACGAACACGACTTTCTGTAGGGATTAAGAGAGCGATACTCATGTGTGGTGATTTTCTTGGGAAGCATTTTCCAAGAACTCCGGATACACAAAATGAAATTCAGGATACTCTCATCAAAGACGGTACAGAATAGTAATAATTTATATATAACACCCCGCATATAGTGGGGTGTTTTTATTATTTACTCCCCGTCGTTTTCTGTGGTATATTTTTTATACGAATATGAGAATACTCACAAAAGATATCGGGCAATATGAGGGTCAGGAAGTTGAGCTCAAGGGATGGGTGGATGTGCGCCGCGACCACGGAAAGCTTATTTTTATCGATTTGCGCGACCGAACCGGAATCGCGCAGGTGGTATTCTTACCGAACAACAAGGAGGTGAAGGGAATTGCCGAAGCACTTCGTCCGGAGTGGGTGGTGCGCGTGAAGGGCACGGTGGGAAAACGTCCGCAGGGAATGGTGAACGAGAAGATCCCGAGCGGTGCGCATGAAGTGGCGGCAACGGAACTCGAGATCATCACGCAGGCGAAAACACCGCCGTTCGATCTTCAGAGCGACGGGCACGATATCGGGGAGGATATCCGCATGAAATACCGCTATCTCGATCTTCGCCGTCCGCGCATGCAGAAAAACATGCGGATGCGGGCGAAAATCAACCAGTATATCCGCAATTTTCTCTCCTCCCGCGAGTTCGCGGAAATAGAGACTCCCTATATCAGCAAATCGACACCGGAAGGCGCACGCGACTATCTTGTGCCCTCACGGGTCTATCCGGGGAAGTTTTACGCATTGCCGCAGTCGCCACAGCAGTATAAACAACTTCTTATGGTCGCGGGCATTGAACGATATTTTCAGGTCGTCAGGTGTTTCCGCGATGAGGATACGCGCGGCGACAGGCAACCCGAATTCACGCAACTTGATATTGAAATGAGTTTTCCGACGCAGGAGGAAATTCTCGCGCTTATCGAGGAGCTGTACGTAGGTATGATAAAAGAATTGTATCCGGAGAAACACATTACCCAGGTGCCGTTTCCACGCATTCCGTACAAGGAGGCGATGGAAAAATACAATTCCGACAAACCGGACCTCCGAAAAGACAAAAACGATCCGAATGAACTCGCGTTCACATTCATCGTGGATTTTCCGGCATTCGAATGGAAAGAGACGGAGAAGCGGTGGGATGCCGTGCATCATCCGTTCACAAAACCGAAAGTGACGAGTGTCGTCGATTTCAATGAAAAATTCGCGAAGGATCCCGGAGATATTCTTGCCGAGCAGTACGACCTGGCGCTGAACGGGTTTGAGATCGCGGGAGGATCGATCCGTATCCACGATCCGGAACTTCTCGCGCGTGTGTTCGAGGTGATGGGGAACAA
>JAJZPU010000028.1 GCA_021811055.1 bacterium | reverse complement strand
AAGCGGCTTAAAGACGTCATTCCGTTCCCCTCGGTTGTGTATGTTTCTCCCTATGTGCGGACGCGGCAGACGTTTGATGCGATACAAAGCGAATGGAAAGAATTGAAAAAAGTGAAAGTGGTGTACGAAGAGCGCATCCGCGAACAGGAACACGGACTCGCGACGGTGTTCAACGACTGGCGCGTCTATAACGTGATGAATCCGCTTCAGGCACTGCTTTTCAAGATGGAGGGTGACTATGAATATCGGTTTCTGAACGGGGAGAGCAAAACAGATGTTCGTGACCGCGCCCGCGATTTTCTTGGAACACTCGTTCATGAATACGCGGGAGAGCACGTGCTTGTCATTTCCCATCATCTCGCGATCCTTTCCTTCCGCGCGAATCTCGAACATTGGGACCGTGATCAGTTTATCTATGCTGATCGGAACGAAAAACCGATCAATTGCGGCGTAACGATATATAAAGGACATCCGGAGCTCGGAAAAGAGGGGAAACTCGTACTCGATACCTATAATAGAAAACTGTACTGAGTCATCATGACACACGAGGAAAAAGTACGACGCATTTCGGCACGCGTGAAGAGGGCGATGGAGGAGAGGGTATTTCCCGGGTGCGTTATCGGCATCGTGCACGCGAACGGAGAACGCCTAGTACTGCCGTTCGGACGCTTCACATACGATGATGGGGCGAACGCGGTCACGACCGATTCCATATACGATATGGCGTCGGTCACAAAATCAATCCCCACCGCATCGCTTCTTTTACTGCTTATCGATCGCGGAATCGTTTCTCTCGATGACCGGCTTGTGAAATATATTCCGGAGTTTGGAAATTTTCCCGGCAAGGAGAAAGTTTCTGTGAAACACCTTCTTACGTATACGCTTGATATCGTGTTGCCACCGATGCGTACGTTCCTTCAAAAAACGCCCGACGAGATTATTGCGGCGGCATGTGCGGCACCGCTCAAAAGTGAACCCGGCATGCGGTATGTGTACGGGAATCCCACGGCACTTTTTATCGGACTTCTCATACGAAAGGTGGCTGGAAAAGACATTGATGCATTTGCCGCGGAAGAATTTTTTTCTCCGCTCGGTATGCGTTCCTCGACTTTTCATCCGGAAAATATAGACAAAGAAAGCATCGTTCCCACCGAATTCGATCAGTCGGGAAAACTTATTCACGGGGAAGTGCATGATGAAAGCACGTCGATTCTGAATAAGAAATTTATACTCGGAATTTCAGGACTCTTTTCCACCGTGCCGGACATGTTAAATTTTCTCGAGATGCTCCTTCGAAAAGGGGAATATGAGGGGAAGCGGTATTTTTCGGAATCCATAGTGGATATGATGAAAACGAACCAGACGCCGCATCTCGACGATTTTTCGGGACTTGGATGGGAACTTAATCAGCCGTGGTTTATGGGAGCGCACGCCGGTCCACACACATTCGGAAAAACCGGATTTACCGGAACGTGTGTTGTGTGCGACATAGAGGGTGGGATCGCATATACGATTCTCTCGAACAGAGTCTTCCCGAAACGTACGGAAAATTCATCGGCGATAAATGCATTTCGCGCCGATATCGGAAATATTATATTATCGCGATGATCCATCCTATGAAACCGAACTATAAAGGCATTGTCATTTTCGGAGCGCCGGGAAGCGGAAAAACGACCGTGGCGCGGCATCTTGTTTCTGAGTTTCCAAAAGCGAAACACATCGAAGCGGCGCACTGCGTCATCTATCCTGCGATGGCGTTTCGTGACAGACTCCCGAAAGATGAAAAAAAATTCCTCCATCTTCTTACGGAACAATATGGAAAGCATAGCGGCAAAAACATCGTTCGGGAAGATGCGCGCGCATTTTCGACGTACTTGAAAAACAAATATTCCCACGCGGTCATCGCAAAGACACTTATTCGCATATGCGAAAAGAAACTTTCGAAAAAATTCATCATTATTGCGGGAACCCGCGGATACAAGAATGCGGTGCATTTCAAGAAACATGGATATCTTCTTGTGTATCTAAAGACTCCGGAAAAGCATTCGTCGCGGCGGCTTGCAAAGCGCGAAAGTTTTTCCGTACAGAAGGCTGAAAAAGAACGGGAAATAGAGGAACGCATATTTTCCACGAACAAAGTGGAAAAGATAGCGCATCTTTCTTTCAACACCGCCGTTATCGGAAAAAAGGAGATGTCTTTTGAAATACAGGCACTTGTCGCACCACGGGAATGCGCGCGGTGCGTTAATTCGAGCGTGAACCCGTCGTGTGTTATCGGGAAGTCCGGTATGTGCGATGTGTGCGAGGGATATATGAAAAATTTCAGTAGCACACCACTTAGAAAGGAATTGAAGTTTCTTTTTTCACTGCGACGGAGCGGAACGGGGAAATATGACGCGCTTGTCGGAATTTCCGGCGGAAAGGACAGTACTGCAACGCTCTACGAGATACAAAAAATGGGATTTACCCCGCTCGCATTTTCACTCGATGCCGGATATTATCCGAAGCATATTTTTCCCCGCGCACGGCGCGTTGCGGCAGACCTTGGTGTTCCGTATGAAAAAATAGACGCGAGAAAATATATCCGTCCCGCAGACCGCATGAGTTTCAGAAAGACCGCGGCATTATATGCGGAAAAGGAATCAGAAGTACTTCGGGAGAAGTTTAGGAAGTGGTATATGGAAGACCGGCGGCATTATTCGGTGAAATGCACGCACGCGATCCCGTTTGTACGCACCTGCCAGTTGTGCAGGCGGATGATCGTCCGCGCGTATTACGGAGAGGCAATGCGGCACGGTGTTCGTCTTGTCATTCTCGGCATCAACGAGTGGGCGGGACTGAGCCAGGATTCCACGTCAAAGAAAATCGTTTTTTCAGCGATACGAAAATTACAGCCGTTCAAAAATAGACCGGCGGTGCATGTGGTGCATCTGCCGTTCCTTCTGCAGCGCACAGTGAAGGATACGGAAAAAATATTGAAAAAACTCGAGTGGAAGATCCCGCGGGGAGAATCACTTATTGAATCGAATTCGAACTCGTGTTTGTTCGCGCGAGCGGCGGAAAATAAGGCGCGCCGCATGCTCGGATTTCATCCCGACGCAACACGGCTTGCGAGGGAGGTGACCGTTGGATTCATCACAAAGGAACAGGCGCATGCGGCATTACGCAAAATACACTCCTCTCCGCATTCCGTGGAGACGATCTTAAAAAATGCGGGAGTCTTATGAACGTCCTTCGATAATCTGCTACACTGAATGCAGGTAGTTTTAAACAACTATATATGCACTTGAGACAAGGAGGTGCGCCATGAAAAAGCTCCGTATTTCTTTTATTTTTTGTATCTTTATTTCTCTTTTTGCGCTTTCGGGATGTTATACGTCGCTCGAAATCCAGAAAGATGCGAACGATACGAGCAGTGTTTCCGTTTCCCTATATCAGAATTACGACAATGTATGGTATCCATATTCTTGGTACTACCCGCGTTCTTACTGGTATTATGATTACACCTATATTCCATTGTGGGACTCTTGGCATCGATTCGGATTTTATTGGGATGGTAGAACGATCGGATGGTGGAATTACCGATATTATCGCCCGTGGTACCAATATCACAACGACTGGTGGAATAAATCTTCACCGCCGCAATGGAATGAAAAATTCCGCACGCGGTCGAGAGATAATGACGGGGGACGAGGTATCGTAAAACCAAGAGATTCTTCTGGAGACAATTTTCGCGAACGAACAAAGAGAGAGGGGATACGAAATAATCGTAATGACAAAAACAGGCGAGAAAATGTATCGCCGCCACAGAAAAATTCCGGCACCGAAAGAACGCGTGAAGGAATATCACCGAGAAAAGATACGCCTCCCGATAGAGGGAAGTCGTCGGACACGTCAACGAAAAGAAAGTCGGTTCGTGACCGGGGACGCCGTTGATATCATTCCGTTGTGCAACACAACGGAATTTTTTTACGATATACTTATAAACATGATAAAAGCGGCGATATTTGATATGGACGGATTGATGTTCGATACGGAATCGGCATATTCCGTCGTGCAAACAGGCATGTTCATCCAGCGAGGCATGACGTTCACAAACGACATTAAACGTACTTTCATGGGGAAGCGGGCGCGAGAAGTAATGGAGGCATTGAACGCCATATGGGGCAGGAACGAGGATATCGACGCGCTTCTCGAGGAGCAGGACGAGGAACTCGTGCGCGCATACCGCGATTCCGTAGAAAAGCTTCCTGGGCTCGACAATCTGCTCGGATTTTTGGAAGAGGAGGGAATACGGAAATGCGTCGGGACATCGTCACGAAAATTCCTTGTCGATATATTGTTCGAAAAATTTGGTATGGAACACGAATTCGAATTCGTGGTGACGGGCGACGGGATAAAAAAAGGAAAACCGGATCCGGAGATATATATCGCGTGCATTTCACAACTCGGTGTTCTTCCGGAAGAATGCATCGTGTTCGAGGATTCGTTGAACGGCATAAAGGCTGCCCGTGCCGCGGGGTGCAGAGCGTGCGCGATCCCTTCAGAATATACAAAAGACGAAGATTTTTCGATCGCCGATATTGTTTGTAATTCACTTGATGACAAAAGAATTCGGGAGTTTATTATGGCATAATGAAATATATGGAACATCAGGTTGTTGTTATTCACGGTGGAGACAACTTCGGAACATACGAAGAATATATTTCATTCCTTAAGAACTTCGAGATAGAGAGTCTCGATTATTTTACACAAAGGGGGTGGAAGGACTCATTGCAGGAAAAACTGGGAAAAACTTTCCAAGTCATTCTTCCACGCATGCCGAACGCATTTAACGCCCGATATATCGAATGGGAGCTCTGGTTCAAAAAACTTATTCCGTTCCTTACGGACAATGTTATTTTCGTGGGACACTCCCTCGGTGGTATTTTTCTCGCAAAATATCTTTCGCAAAATAAATTTCCCGGAAAGATAGCAGCGACATTCCTTCTTGGGGCGCCCTTTGACGACGAGGGGAGTGATGAACCGCTTCTCGATTTTGCGCTTCCGGAATCGCTCGATCTCTTTGCTACACAGGGAGGAAAAATATTCGTGTATCACAGTGCGGACGACCCCGTGGTGAATTATTTTCAGCAACGAAAATATCTGAAAGCGCTTCCTTCCGCGGAGGCAGTGACATTCGATGGGAAAGAACATTTCGGGCAGGAGGAATTTCCCGAACTTGTTGATGCACTACGAAAAGTCTAATGTTTCTGTCTGTATAATTTTTGCTTCCTTTTTAAAAAAGCGGCTAAGGTTTCCTTGCCGCTATGAAGACCCCGAAGGGGTTCTTTTTGAATAATTCTATAAGCTCGATCACATTCTTGTCTTGTGTTTTTACAAGAACCGTTTTTTCTACATCACTTGGGAGCGTCGCGTCTTTCATTTCAAGAACGTCAAATCCTTCATTTCTGTTCAGTGAGTGTATTTCGGGCCAGTCAAGACGGAAAAGGGGTAGTGATTCGCCGAATTCTTTTTCTCCCCACGCATCGATACGCAGGGGATAAAAGTAGTTTTTTGTTCTTGCGGGGAACTCTCCCGTAGTTTCGTCGAGATACCAGTGACGCATGAAGAACGGGTGACAGAATGAATAAATCCAGAGTCCGCCGGGTTTTAACACATTGTACACATTCCGTATCGTGAGCATCTGACCTTCGGGAGGAAGGTAGTGAAGTACGAAATTCGAGAACACCGCGTCGAATGTTTCCGGCGCAAAATAATTCCCCAGTTCGTGCATCGAACCGAGCGTGAGATTTTCACAGCCGCGTTCTGAGGCTATTTTCAGAAGTTCTTCCGATATATCGATGCCGTGTGGGGTTGTGCCTAAAGTTTCGAGTTTTTTCATGAGCCCGCCGGGACCACATCCGAGATCAAGCACCGATTTTCCCCTGAAATCGAATCCGTATTTTTTTGCGAGAGCAATAAGTTCCGCGTGCATGATCTCTTCGTTGAAGAATTTCGCTCCTTCGAAATACGTCCGGGCGATCTTGTTGTATGAATTCATTACACCAGTGATCACTTTTTTCATTATTTACTCCATTTTATTTAAAAATATCTGCACTTATAGTGCATCGCGACGGGGGATTGCGCAATGGGTGTGTCCATGGAAACGGAGAGGTGCGCCGTCAAGTTTTACGGCTGTGTATAACTTTCCGTAAAAATATGGTATACTCACGGTATGCATAAAATACAGGAAGCGCTCCTTCGCGCGGCGCAGGAGAAAAATCTGGGGCAGTATACGCTCCGTGAGATCGGGTCGTTTATCGGCGAATCGTCGCCGCAGAAGATAAAGCATCATTTACTGCAACTTGAAACAAAGGGGCTCATCAAGATCGACAAAATGAAGGGATTCATCAAAAAAACAAAACAGGAGTGGGAGCGGAGTCTTTCGGGAAACACGAAGTTACTCACCATACCAATTCTCGGATCGGCGACCGCGGGTCCCGCGAAGATATTCGCGGAAACGAATATCGAGGGATTTTTGAGGGTTTCGAGTTCGCTTCTTGCACCCGTGAAAACGAAAGAGCCGAGGTTTTTCGCGCTTAAGGTTTCGGGACCGAGTATGAATCGTGCCGAAATCGGCGGAAAGCGCATTGAAGACGGCGATTATGTGATTGTCGATGTGAGCGACAAGCATGTGCGGAACGGCGATATCGTGCTTTCCATCATAGACGGACTGGCGAATATCAAGAAATTCTATCTCGACAAAAAGAACAATCAAGTGATCCTTATGTCCCAATCGACAAAGGATTTTCCGCCGATTTATATTCACGAGAACGACGACTTTATGATCAATGGAAAGGTGGTGCAAGTCATCAAAAAACCGAAGATACGATAATCGAATGAAAGACGAAAAAACAATCGAAGCATACGACAAGATGGCGGACGATTACCGCACAAGAAATTCGAATCCGTTCTATACGGAAGAATACGACGCATTCTCGAAATTTTTCGGGGAAAAGAAAAAAATATTGGAGATCGGATGCGGCATAGGCAGAGACGCCGAAGAACTCAAAAAGAGGGGATTTACGTATACCGGCATCGATGCGTCGTGGCGGATGCTCGCATTTGCACGCGAACGGATACCCATGAGCGATTTTCGCCGTATGGATTTTTATGCGATGGATTTTCCCGATGGAAGTTTCGACGGGTTTTGGGCGTCCGCGGCGTTCCTTCACGCGCCGAAAAACGAAGTGAATAAAGCGCTTCTCGAGACAAAACGAATACTTGTTCCGCACGGCGTCGGATTCATTTCAATGAAAGAGAAGACAACGATGGACGAGGGAGCTATTCACGAAGAGAAGGCGGGAGGCATTGACCGTTATTTTTCCTTCTATACCGAGGAGGAATTCAGGGCAATTCTCGAGGAGAGCGGATTTGAAATACTGGACGCACACAAGAAACAAGAGAACGATCCGGCACATACCGTGTGGCTTTGCTTTTTTGTGAAGAAAAAGGAATAACAAAAATATTCCACACAAAAAAAACCGCGTGCGTTAGGAAGCAGCTGCGGTTTTTGAATATTTGTGGATAAGGAACAGCATCGTTGGAATGACGAGCATGGTTCTTACCGAATAGACGAGGGAAAGCATATTTCCATTCATCCAGGCGGGATAGGCGGCGATTGTTGCAGAAGTAAGAAAAAGAATCCAGCTTTTATACGGTTCGTTCTTTTTTCGTTCTTTCCGCGCTTTTTTTATCGTCGGCCAATATCCGAGAGTGATGAGTCCCTGTGAGAAATAGTTCGCCCATGCAGCATCTTTCGATATTGCCCAGAAGATCACGATCGTGCCCGCAAGCAGGAAGAAAAACCTATCGAATCGATCGAATGAAATTGCGGGGTGTTTTGCCAGTATAAAGCCGAGGATCGTGACACACATCAGAAAATCCCCGACATTCAGGACATTACTCATAACATCGACACTGCCGCCTTTCACGAAAGCGGAGAGTACGCCGAGCAATGTTCCAACAGCGAAGAGTCCCCAGGTGCCTATAGCGGGGGACGATTCTTTTTTTATGGCGCGGATATAGTCGTATCCGGCATAAAAATAGATGCCATACACTACGATGGTCGCAATAAGAACGGTGAATTCTTTCACGCGCCCTCCTTATGTTAATTTTTACTGGTATGATTATAAAATAATTTTCGCATAAAATCAAGTATTATTATGCCGGGAGATACATAAAAACACCCTCCATATCATTAAAGGGTGTTTTAAGAACAAGAGAGAAGTTTACTGTTGTGTTGTTGTTCCGTTTTCCTGCCAGTATTGAATGTTCCCACCCCGCATCATTCTTCCCGGGTCGAAATTCCCGTAGTTGCCATCGTTGTATCCATTAAACATCATCGGGTATCCGGTACGCACCGCTCCGCACCCATTAAAACCACCATAGCCGAATATCGCGCCTTTAAATTCTCCGATCTTCATTCCGACCGAAAAGACGACTATAAGAATGACGATGCCGAGTATCCAACACAGCCATCCGTGTTTTTTTCCTCCGCAGCACCACCTTTTACACGATCCGTTCTCGCACATATTTTTACAGCACTCCTTGTCTTCTTTTTTGATTTCTTCCATATCTTTTAGTTTGTATTTTGACCTTTCCCAACATTATACACTACGCATTGAGGATGCATATTCTTTCATTTCCGTGATTGTATTCAAAAACCCGATTGTATATCATTGAGATACTATGAAAACCGTCGCGCGTGCAATCATTTTAAACGAGAAACACGAGGTGCTTTTGGGAAAGCGCGTGCGAAACAACGGGGAGGGGCAGTGGGCGCTTGTCGGGGGAAAACCCGACGAAGGAGAGGCGCCGGAACAAGCGGTGGTACGTGAAGTGATGGAAGAGATCGGTGTTGTGTTTCATCCTGTTTTTTTCAAGGATATGGTGACGCATCTCAGCGTGGAAGACGGAGAGTGGCAGGTGTTCGTGTTTTACGGCTCCGTCACCGGCACTCCGGTCCTGAAACCCGATGAAGTGAGCGACCTTCGTTATTTCGGGAGAGATGAGATACGAACAATGAAACTTGCGTTCGGACACAACGGGATCATTGAGGATTTCTTTTCTCGTGTGTCGTTATGAACGGAGTTCGGGAACCGTTTTTTCTGATATAATAAACATATTATGAATAAAAATACCATTATAAAGCGCGCGGCGATCCATGCGTGTAGCGCGGCGGCGTATGTTTTTCTCGTTGTGTTTTTCATACAATCTTCTTTCGGGATCAATCTCGAACACACCGCCGGAATTTTTGCCCCTATAGTGATACTCCTCCTTCTCGTTTTTTCCGTGGCGGTTATGGGACTTCTGATATTCGGAAAGCCCATTTTTCTTTATCTTGACGGACAGAAGAAAGAGGCAATTTCGCTCGTGCTTTTTACTGTTGGATTTATCGGAGTACTCCTCCTTCTCATTATTCTCGGAATCGTCATTTTCTAGTCATGTATACTCCCGATAAGAAAATATTAAAAAAATATGCGGACGTGCTCGTGAATTTCGCTTTGGGCGGCGGAAAGGGAATTCGGCGCGGGGACGTGGTCTATGTCGCGGCATATGAATACGCGAAACCGCTCTATGTGGAGATTTTGCGCGCCATCACGAAGGCGGGCGGAAACGCCATTTCCCATTACATGCCGAACGACGATAAAGAATTCAACACCACAAGGGATTTTTACGTGAACGCGAAGGAACATCAGATCAATTTTTTTCCGAGCAAATATCTCAAGGGGCTTATCGACGAAATGGACCATTTTCTTTTTGTGCTCGGAGATACGGACATGGAGGCGTTGAAAGGCGTTCCTCCGGAAAAGATCATGGCTCATAGCAGGGCGATGAAACAGTATCGCGAGTGGCGAAACGAAAAGGAAAACAAGGGAAAACTCACGTGGACGCTCGGGCTTTATGGAACGCCCGCGATGGCGAAAGAGGCGGGACTTTCGGAGAGAGAGTATTGGGAGCAGATCATCGCGGCATGTTTTCTTAAAGATAAAAATCCGATCGCAACATGGCGCCGTGTGGAACGCGGCATCACCGTCTATCGAAAAAAATTAGATGCGTTGCGTATCACGTCGGTGCATATTCAAGGACCCGATGTCGATTTGAATGTCTCAATAGGGAAGAGGCGGAAGTGGGAGGGGGGCGGCGGAGCGAATATTCCGAGTTTCGAGATATTTACCTCGCCCGACTGGCGCGGAACGAACGGATGGATACGGTTCAACAATCCGGTCTATCGGCAGGGGCACATCATCTCAGGTATTTTCCTGGAATTCAAGAACGGCGTTGTGGTGAAAGCAACCGCAAAGAAGAACGAGAAATTCTTGAAGGAGATGCTTCGGGTTCCGGGGGCGGACCGCATCGGGGAATTTTCGATGACCGACAAGCGGTTTTCCCACATCACAAAATTCATGGCGGAGACGCTCTATGATGAAAATATTGGTGGTTCGAACGGCAATACGCATATCGCGCTCGGCGATTCCATAAAATCGGCGTATGCGGGCAATCCAGGAACGGTGCAGCAGCGAGAATGGAAGGCGCTCGGGTTCAATGATTCGGTCATCCATCAGGATTTCATTTCGACCGCCCCGCGGACGATCACCGCGCATCTTCCTAAGGGAAAAACGAAGGTTATATATAAAGACGGAATGTTTGTATTATAACTAAGATACCCCAAGAAACATTATGAAAAGAAAGATATTTATCCTTCTTGGACATCCTGACAACGAAAGTTACTGCGGTGCGCTTGCAAAGGCGTATGCGGCAGGAGCGCGGGAAGGGGGATGTGAGGTGCGTGCCATGTCACTTCAGGATATGCATTTCAACGCGAGTCTGGAGCATGGATACAATAAAATACAGGAACTTGAACCGGATCTTCTGAGTTTTCAGGAAAATATCCGGTGGGCGGAGCACATCGTGATTGTGTTTCCCGTCTGGTGGGGGACATTTCCCGCACAGCTTAAGGGACTTTTTGATAGGGCGATTCTTCCCGGTTTTGGATTCAAATATTACAAGAAGAACGGGATTTTTTGGCGCCGGCTTCTCAAAGGAAGAAGCGCGCGGCTTATTATCACGATGGGAATGCCGCGGATCGCTTACTTTCTCACATCGCTGTATGTTATTCCCGGTGTCCGTCTTCTCAAATACGGCATCTTGAAATTTTGCGGGATTTCGCCTGTGCGCGCATCTTTGATTTCAAGGGTGCTTGCCGCGTCCCCGGAGAAACGGGAACGATTTATTGCCAAAATAAAAAAGCTTGGGATGAAGGGAAAATAAAGTATAACAAGGAA
>JAJZPU010000027.1 GCA_021811055.1 bacterium | reverse complement strand
TCCGATCTTGCTGGAAATGCAACGCGGAAACCCTTCAGAAAGAATTCCTTCCTGTGGAGATATACGAAGAATGCGATTTGGCATTTGTTCAGAGTGAATGCATGGAATGCAAAATGCACAATAAGAAGATTTTTTCCATTTCCGAGTACGAAAAAAAACGTACGGAATACGAAAAAACCATTTCAATCCCCGAACCAATCCACTAGGAAAGGTTCGGTTTTTTTAATACAATAAGAGCATATCTATTGATGCCGTATGCGCTACGACCTGGAACTGGATTATTACAAAGGACCCCTCGACACACTTCTCGAGCTTATCGAAGAAAAGAAGATGGAGATCACGACTGTGAACCTCGCCGAGGTGACGACGGATTTTTTGAAATATGTGGAAACACTTGAAGCGCAGGGCCGCCGCGACACGATCGCGGATTTTTTGGTCGTCGCTTCAAAACTCATACTTCTCAAATCGAAAGTTCTTTTGCCGACGCTTCCCTTGAGCGAAGAAGAAGAGTCGGATATACAGAGTCTTGAGGCGCGTCTCAAGTTGTATCAAGAGCTGAAGCAGGCGCAGGTGCTCATCAAAGAGAAGTGGAACATATATCCGCAAATGGCGGAACGGGAGTTCCTGATGTCCATGGATACATTTTTTTTTCCTCCCACAAAACTTTCCGTTGCCGCACTCCGGGGAGCGATAGGAAAAGTTTCGGGAGAGCTCGAGAAGATTCTTCGTCCGGTTGCTGTCGTGAAATCGGAGATCATCCATTTGAAACACAAGATACAGGAGATCATCGACCGCATATCGGATATTCCGTTCTCGTTCGGCGATATGCACAAAGGAAGGACGCGCGGTGAGGTGGTGGTGCTTTTCCTCGCGATCCTGCATCTCATCAAGGATCAGATTATCAATGTGGCGCAGGAGCATCATTTCGACGACATGATCGTTGCGAAGGTATCGAAAAAACAATAAAATAAGAAACACATGCCACAGAAAATAGCACAACTCGAAACGCTTCTTTTCCAATATGGAGAACCCATTGCCCTAAAAAAAATAGCGGCACTTTTGGATATTCCCGTGGAAGAATGCGCCGGTCTTATCAACGCGTATGCCGTTGCATTGGAGAACGAAGAGAGGGGACTCACGCTTTTTCGGAACGGCAGTGAAGTGCAACTTACGACAAAACCGGATCATCGGGGAGTGCTTCAAAACATAATTCATGACGAGTTCAAAGAAGAGCTCACTCCCGCCGCGGTCGAGACCGCGTCCATCATCGCGTATCTCGGTCCCATTCCGCGCGCGACGATCGATTATGTGCGTGGAGTGAATTCAAGTTTTATCATACGAAACCTTCTTATGCGCGGTCTTGTCGAACGCAACCAGGATGAGAATCGGAAACACGCGTACGAATATAAGATCACGTTCGATTTTCTGAAACATCTCGGCATCGCGCGTGTCGAGGAACTGCCCGACTATGAAAAATTCAAGGATATTCTTTCTCGATACGAATCGCCGATCGAGGAAGTAAAGAAGGAGGAAATTCCGGAAGTTGTGGCGGAATCCAATGAATAATATATGAATATAAAGTGGCAGGCACTCATTTTTGCGGTACTTATACTTATTTCTCTCGGGCTGACGCGCGTGGGATCATCCGCGTTTCTTTCCATGTTCTCGAATGCCGAAGAGATCCCGAAAAACATTTCGACTGATACATCGCGCGCGGAAACATCTCCATTCTTTGAGGGAAAAACGATAGATTCCGCGACCACAACGTCGCCGCTCGGAAAGAAACTTCCCGTTCGGAAATGGGATGTGCTCGATTCGCCGATCGGCGCGGAAGCGGTGCTCATCCAATCACTCGACGAAAGTTTTCCCTTCCTTCACTACCGCACCTACAAAACGTGGCCCATCGCGTCCATCACAAAATTGCTGACCGCGGTCGTGGTGCTTGAAGATATCGGAGAAGACAAAAAGATAACCATAAGCCAGGATGCGGTGAAGGGAGAGGGTGTCGCGGGCGAACTCGTGAGCGGGGAAGTGTATACCGCCGAGGATCTCATAAAAATAATGCTCATCACTTCTTCGAACGACGCCGCGTTCGCGTTCGAAGAACACATGGGCGGGCGCGCCGAGTTTATCCGCCGGATGAATAAAAAAGCGGGAGAGCTTGGAATGAAAGATACGGTCATTCAGGATGCCGCGGGACTTTCCGATCTGAATATCTCGACCGCAAACGACCTTTTGAAACTGACGAAATATATCATTGAAAAGCATCCGGATATTTTCAACTGGACGCGCCTTCCGAGTATGCTTGTACAGCCCACGAACGATCAGACGACGAAGTCACTCTTGAATATCAACCCATTCATAAGCACCACGGGATTTCTCGGGGGAAAGACGGGAACGCTTCCCGAAGCAAAACAGAACCTTCTTTCCATATTTTCTTTCAGGGAGTATCGTGTGGTTGTCATCGTGCTCGGGAGCGAAAATCGCGTGAAGGAGGTCCCGGAATTGTTGGAATGGATCGAGAATGCCTATAAATTTTAAACACCATGGAATTATTTGAAGTAATCCGTTCCCTTATCATGTTCGCGCTCGCATTCGTCGTGGCGCTGCTTTTGACGCCCTTTGTGTTCCATTTTTTGGAGAAGTATGGGTTGAAGAAAAAAAATATCCGCGATGAAAAAAGCGCTCCGGTGTTCTACGCGCATCACAAGGAAAAATCCGAAACGCCGACCATGGGAGGAATCGTGATATGGGGGACGGTGCTCGGGCTCGCGGTCATATTTTTCGCCGCCGATTGGCTCTTCAACGGATTCGCGAGTTATTTTAATTTCGTCGATCGCGCCGAAACATATCTGCCTCTCGCCGCTCTCGCTTTTTCCGCGATTGTCGGACTTGCGGATGACTTCTTCGGAATTTTGCGCATCGGGCCGCATGGCGGGGGACTCACCGTAAAACACAAACTCATCCTCTATACCGTCGTGTCACTTATCGGAGCATGGTGGTTTCATTTTCGTCTAGGGTGGAGCGTGCTTTATGTGCCGTTTTGGGGAAACGTGGACTTGGGGCTTTGGTACCTTCCATTCTTCGTTTTCGTCATTGTTGCAACGGCATTTTCAATGAATGAAACGGATGGATTGGATGGGCTCGCGGCAGGAGTATCGTTTTTCGCATTCGGCGCGTTCGCGATCCTTTCCTTCGCGCTTCACCGCTATGACCTCACGGCAATGCTTGCGGCAATGCTCGGTGCATTGCTCGCGTTCCTTTGGTACAACATCCATCCGGCGAAATTTTTTATGGGGGATACGGGCTCGATGTCTCTCGGGATCACGCTCGGTGTGGTCGCGATGATGACAAATACGGCGTTGCTCCTTCCATTCTTCGGATTCATTCTCGTCATCGAATCGCTCTCGGTGATCATTCAGACAATAAGCAAAAAAGTTTTCAAAAGAAAAGTATTTCTCTCTACTCCCATTCACCATCATTTTCAGGGGATCGGCTGGCTTGAAAGCCAGATCACGATGCGTTTCTGGATCGTGTCGGCGGTTTTGACACTTTTCGGACTCGTGCTTTTCTTCATTTCGCGGGTGATATAAGAGGATATTGATTTTTTAATTACTTTATGATATAATACGAACACTATGGGAGAAATATTCGAACAAGTGGGTCCAACCCCCAGAGATGAGGAAAAAATGGAACAAGTTCTCTATGACAGAGATGAGGAAAAAATGGAACAAGTTCTCTATGAAGCGAAAGAAATTTTGGCAAATGCCGTGGCGGATGAAAAAGACAAGAAGAACTTTCTCGAATCTAATGCTATTCCGGAAGATAAAGAAAGAACAGAAAGTATTCTAAGTGAAGTGAGAAATATTTTAGCGTGTGCGGCGGAAGATGATGAAAAAAGAAGAAACGATCAAGCGCTTGAAGAACTTAATTTTCTGGATGATAGATATGATGACGATTTTTTAGAAGATGTAGGAATATCTGAGAGTGAGTTGGAGGAGATGAGTAACATGGTGGAGACTATTGAAAAGGAATTACTGGACGAGAGTAGTGATTTTTATACCAATGTGGTAAAAGGCTCCGTGGATGAATTGTTTTATGAAACACTTGCGCAAGAGATACCGAGTCTGAATCTTTCTTTAGACGATAAGGCAGTAGATATTTTTGGTTGGGCACTTGAAAATCATATTCGTGTGAAAACTGTTCCTTATAACACCAATAGAGAGTTCATCCGTTTTTTGGAGGAAAAAAACACCGTTATAAAAACATTGAGATCCCCTGGTTTTTCTACGGAAGAGGATCTTGAAGAATTACACGATCTTGAAGAAAAAGGAATCATACCGAAAAACTTTCATCGTCGAGCTCATGCAAAAGAGTACGAATTTTACATAAAAAGATGGCCCGATAACGCAGATTTCTGGAATAAAAGAATAGCAAAACTTGGGGATATCACCGCTTTTTCCGATGAGGAAGCGAGAGAGATAATGAAAAAAGTTATTCTGGAAGAATTTAAGAAGACGCTTTAGAAAATAAAAAGAGGGTTCAAAAGGCTCTTTTTTTATTTTATAATAAATATGTGAAAACTCTTTTTGCAAACTGGAAAATGAATCCGCAAAGCGAACCGGAGGCGGTGAAGCTTGCGCGCGCGGAGGATCTTAAAAATGCGGTCATTATTCCGCCGTTTCCTTTTTTGGGACCGGTAAAGAAAATATTGAAACAGGCGCCGCTTGGCGCGCAGAATGTTTTTTACGAGGAGAAGGGCGCCTATACTGGCGAGGTCTCTCCCGCGATGCTCAAAAAACTCGGAGTGCGATATGTGATCATCGGTCACTCCGAACGGCGCCGTCTCGGCGAGGACGACGCAATGATCGCGAAAAAGGTGAGTGCGGCAACCGCCGCGGGATTGATCGTTATTCTCTGTGTTGGGGAACCGGCGGGAATATATAAAAAGGGGAATCGGGCGACAGAACTCTTCATAAGAAAACAACTTCGATTCCTAAAAAACAAAAAAAATCTCATTGTCGCATATGAACCGATTTGGGCGATCGGGACAGGTAAGAACGCCCATCCCGAAGATGCGGCACGCGTTGCGCAGCTTATAAAAAGCATTATTTCCGTCCCCGTGCTCTACGGCGGATCGACGAATTCGAAAAATGCGAAGAGTTTTTTGGAGAAAAAAGAAATCTCGGGACTTCTCGTCGGCGGCGCGAGTCTTGATGCGAAAGAATTTTTGAGGATGATAAAAATCGCAGAGCGATTTTAGTTTTTAAAGAACGGATTTTCGGGTATTATGAAGGGAAGGATCGGTTTTCAAAGTTTTATTTTTCTATGACTCGCGGAATGAAAAAATTTATATACGGAATCTTTTATCTCGCGATCTTCGGGCTTATCGGATACGGGATATACTCGAAAAACACCGTTGTCCAACCGACCTGCTCCGACGGCATTCGGAACCAAAATGAAACAGGTGTCGATTGCGGCGGAGCGTGTGTTTCGTGTTCGGTAAAAAACCTGAAAGAGATGAGACCGGGCACTGTTACCATATTTAATCTCGAGAGCGGAAGAGCGGTCTTTCTCGGAACGATTGTGAATCCGAATGAGGGATATATTGCCAGAAATATTTCCTACACACTCGTGGTGTCCGATAAAACAGGATATCCCGTGGAACACATCTCGGGAAATGATACGGTTTTTCCGCTTGAAAAACGCTATATATTCAGCGCCGATGCGCGTACGAAAGTCCAAAACATAGGAAGCGTGAAGATAGAGATCGCGTCTTCAAGCGTTCAATGGGAAACGTTTTACGACACCTTGAAGCCAGACATGCGGATCATTTTCGGACCGAATTTTTCCGATGAGGAAAAGACGGTGCGGGTATCCGGCACCGTGAGGAATGAGAGCTCTTTTTCCGTGAATAAGGTAAAGATCATTGCGTTATTCTTCGACAAATACGACGACGAACTATTCGCATCGCAGTGGACGACCGCGGAATTTTCCGGATCCGACACGAAAGATTTTTCCATTCTTATTCCGAAAGAAAAAAACATCACGGATCGTATCGATCGGGGAAAGACAAAACTTCTAATTCAGACGGAGTAATTCATGTTTCGTTTCACTTCTTTCAGAAATTTCGATTGGGTGCTTTTTGGGGGACTTTGCGTCGTTGCATGCGCCGGCATGCTTTCTCTCGCGAGCACCAATATGCAGCTTTTTTGGAAGCAGTCGTTATGGTACGGTATCGCATTACTCATCATTCTTTTCGGGGCGATATTCGACTGGAAATGGCTTCTTTCGCAAGCGTGGTTCCGATGGGGGGTGTATGGAGTCAGTGTGCTGCTTCTTATCGCTTCGAATTTCCAGCCGGGAACTATTCGCGGAACGAAAAGCTGGCTTACCATTGCGGGTATCCAATTCGAACCGGTCGAACTCGCGAAACTTGGACTTCTTTTTCTTCTTGCCGGATTTTTTTCGAAGCGTCACATATCCGCATGGCAAAGCAAAAACATTTTTCTTTCTCTCGTGTATGCCGCCATTCCCGCATTTTTTATTCTTCTTCATCCCGATCTCGGATCCGCGGTGGTTATTGGGAGTGTCTGGATTGGATTTCTTCTTATGAGTGGCATTCACAAGAAGCGTTTTCTTATAGGACTTTTTGTTATTATCATTCTCGCGGTCCTTATGTGGTCGTTCGTTCTCGAGGGCTATCAAAAAGACAGACTTACGGGATTCATATTTCCGGAGCGTGATCCGTTCGGCATTAACTACAACGTTATCCAGTCGAAGATCGCGATCGGATCCTCCGGTTTTTTCGGAAAAGGATTCGGGCAGGGAACACAGACCCAACTCAAATTTCTTCCCGAGGCGCAGACCGATTTTATATTTGCCTCCTTCGTTGAGGAGTGGGGGCTTGTCGGCGGAATCGTCCTTATGGGTACTTTTTTCGTTATTTTATACCGAATGGCAGTCATCGGACTTCGCGCGTCCGGGAACTATTCAAAATTCATCATTTTGGGGACCGCACTCATACTTACGGTGCATTTCCTCATTAATGTAGGGGCAAATCTGGGGGTGATGCCCGTCACGGGCATCACATTCCCGTTCCTCAGCTACGGGGGATCGAGCGTCTTGACTGTTGCGGTGCTTATAAGTATAATCGAACATATCAAACTTGAATCCCGTTAGAAACCGCGGAAGTGTTGTTTTTCGCACTATTTCGTCGTTCAAGTTTGAAACAAGCAAATGCGTTCAGCTTTTTTCATTGATTTTACTTTCTATACGGGATGAATTCTCAATTTAAACAAAAAGGCGCAGTTGATTCCCGCGTCGTTATTGGATTGAGCGTGGTTTTGGTGTTTATTTTGGTCGTCGCGTATTTTTTCTATAATTTACAACCGGATGTTCGTGGCGAGGTGACGCAAAAACAATTTTCAATCGAGAAGGGAGAAAGTTTCAAAAATATCGGCACGCGATTGTCGGACGAATCGCTTATCAAGTCGGTTAGCGTGTTCAAACTCTATGCGCTTCTTACCGGAAAAGCGCAACGGTTCCAGCCCGGTGCATACACACTTTCAAACGCAATGAGTATTCCCCAAATTATTGATGTAATAACTTCAAAAACGCGAAGCGATGTTCTCGTGACTGTTCCCGAAGGATCGACACTTAAGGATATCGACAGCGTTCTTTCGTCCGCGGGAATACTCACGGAAGGATCGCTTACAACATACGAATTTCAAAAATTGAAATCCGATTACCCATTCCTTGCCTCGGCGTCGTCGCTCGAGGGATTTTTGTTTCCGGATTCGTATTTTCTCGATCGTAACTCGACTCCCGAAGTCGTGGTGAGAAAGATGCTTGATGTCTTTTCGAAGAAGGTGTGGCCTTTGCTTTCAGGGACGGACGATTGGTACGATCGTTTGATACTCGCATCACTTCTTGAACGCGAAGTGAAAACATTTGAAGAGCGCCAGATCGTTGCAGGAATTCTTTTAAAGCGAATCTCACGCGGTATGCCGCTTCAGGTTGATGCGACCATTAGCTACGCGAAATGCGACGGTGCCATAAAAGACTGTGAAAATATAAAAGTATCCCGTGCCGATCTCAAATTATCGTCGCCCTACAATACCTATACTACACGTGGATGGACGCCTACTCCGATTTCGAACCCCGGAGTGATGGCGATAAAAGCAGCAACGACTCCTGTCGAGAGTCAATACTTCTATTATCTTTCTGCATCAAAAACGCAGGAAACGTATTTTTCAAAAACGCTCGAAGAGCACAATCAAAAACGCGCAAAATATTTATAACGTCGTATGCACAACACTTCACAAAAAAGAAAGGTTTTCTCGTCGTATAAAGGATATGTTGAGGAACCACCTCATTTTATTGAGATACAATTAAAGTCGTTTCAATGGTTCGTCGAAAAAGGTCTTCGGGAGCTTTTCGACGAAATATCACCGATCAAGGATCACACCGGAAAGGAACTTGAACTCCATTTCCTTGATTATAAGTACGATACTCCGAAATATACGGAGCTTCAGGCGAAGGAAAAAGATCAGACGTATGAGGCGGCATTGCGCGCGAACCTCAAACTCATAAACAGGGAGACAAAAGAGACGAAAGTGCAGGAAGTCTATCTCGGAGATTTTCCGATCATGACCGATCGAGGGACATTCATTATAAACGGCGTCGAACGCGTCGTGATTTCCCAGCTCATCCGTTCCGCGGGCGTCTATTTCCTTTTAAACGTGTTTCGCGGAAAAAAACTTTTCAGCGGAAAAGTGATCCCGAACCGTGGGGTGTGGCTTGAATTCGAAACCGATCCCGATGGATTTATCGGCGTGAAAATAGACCGCAAGCGAAAAGCGCCGGTTACGAACCTTCTCCGAATTTTTGGCATCGAGACCGACGAAGAGATATTGAAGACGTTTGCCGATGTCGATACGGGAAAAATAAAGTATATCGAAACAACCCTGAAAAAAGACGAGGCGAAGGATGTCGAGCAATCGTATCTTGAGATATATCGCAGACTTCGTCCCGGAGATCTTGTCACTTCGGAAAGCGCTCACTCGATCATTGAACCGATGTTTTTCCGTTTTGACCGCTATGACTTGAGCAAGGTGGGACGTTATAAATTGAACCAGCGGCTCGGGTTCGAAAAGAAAGACAGCGGACTTCTCGACAAGAACGATATTGTCGCCATCATCAAGGAACTTATACGATTGAATAACGACCCCCGTTCGATTCCAGACGACATCGATCACCTCGGCAACCGCCGCATTCGCGCGGTCGGGGAACTGGTGCAGTCGAAGCTTCGTGTCGGATTCGCGCGGTTGCGCCGTGGCGTTCAGGACAGAATGTCGACGCTTGACCGTACCGGACTTCAGCCCGTACAGCTTGTGAACTATAAATTACTCACGGCGGTGGTGCGGGACTTTTTCGCGTCGTCCCAGCTTTCACAGTTCATGGACCAGGTGAACCCGCTTGCCGAACTCGAACACAAACGCAGACTTTCGACGATGGGTCCCGGAGGACTTACGCGGGAGCGCGCCGGATTCGAGGTGCGTGACGTGCATACGTCGTATTACGGACGCATTTGTCCGATTCAGACGCCGGAAGGATCGAGTATCGGTCTTGTGAGTTATCTCGCGAACTACGCGCGTCTCAATGAATTCGGATTCATCGAAACCCCCTATTTTAAAGTGAAAAAAGGAAAAGTGACGGGAGAGGTGGTGTGGCTCGATGCGTTTTTCGATCAGAAATACAACATCATGCAGTCCGACGCGCACATCGACGAGAAGGGAACTATCCTCGATGAACGTGTTACCGCGCGTATAAAAGGAGTCGCGGGCATGTGTGACCGCGATGAAGTTGATTTTATGGATATCTCCTCGAATCAGACCATCAGTGTCGCGACATCACTTGTGCCGTTTCTTGAACACAACGACGCAAACCGCGCGCTCATGGCATCGAACATGCAACGACAGGCAGTGCCGCCCATCAGGGCGGAAGCGCCGCTTGTCGGCACGGGACAGGAGGAAAAAGCGGCTCACGATTCGGCACAGCTTATCATTGCCGATCATGACGGTGTCGTATCCGAAGTCGACGGACAGTCGATAACGGTGAAAACAAATTCGGGAAGCAAGGTATATCCGCTTATCAAATTTAAACGATCGAACCAATCGACCTGCATCTCGCAGCGTCCCGTGGTTTCGGTCGGCGAAAAAGTGAAGAAGGGAATGGTGCTTGCGGACGGTCCCGCGACATCGAATGGCGTTCTGAGTCTCGGAAGAAATCTTCTCGTTGCGTTCGTGCCCTGGCAGGGAGGAAATTTTGAAGATGCAATCGTACTTTCGGAACGCGTTGCACGCGACGACTTTTTCACTTCCATTCATATCGAGACATCCGTTTGTTCGGTGCGTGATACGAAGCTCGGTCCCGAAATGACCACGCCAGACATCCCGAACGTTTCGGAAGACAAACTTCGCAATCTTGATGAAGAGGGAATCGTGCGCATCGGCGCCGAAGTCAGGGAGAACGACATTCTTGTCGGAAAGATATCACCGAAAGGAGAATCGGAATTGACGTCGGAAGAAAAGTTGTTGCGCGCCATTTTCGGCGAAAAGGCGAGAGACGTAAAAGACACGTCGCTCGTATTACCGCACGGAAAACAGGGACGCGTGATAGGGATTAAGATATTCTCGCGCGACAGGGGAGATAAGCTTGAGCCGGGTATTATAAAGAAAATTCAGGTGGAGGTGGCACAGCTCAGAAAGATTCGCGCAGGAGACAAACTTGCGGGACGCTACGGAAACAAGGGAGTCATCTCGATGATACGCCCCGTTGAGGATATGCCATATCTCGAGGATGGAACCCCCGTCGATGTCGTGTTGAATCCGCTTGGTGTCGCATCGCGTATGAACCTCGGACAAATTCTCGAGACACATCTCGGGCTTGCCGCAAAAACACTCGGATATCGGGCGGTAGTTCCGAGTTTTGTGGGCGCCTCAGAAGACGATATCAGAGCGGAACTGAAGGTTGCTGGATTTCCGGAAACCGGAAAACTCAAACTTTACAACGGACTTTCGGGGGAGGCATTCAGAGAGCCGATCACTGTCGGATATAAATATATTATGAAGCTGAACCACCTTGTTGAGGACAAGATTCATATGCGTTCCACCGGTCCGTACTCACTTATTACACAACAGCCACTTGGAGGAAAAGCGCAGCTTGGAGGACAACGCTTCGGAGAAATGGAGGTGTGGGCACTTGAAGGATATGGCGCGGCGCACACACTTCAGGAAATGCTCACCATAAAATCGGACGACGTTATGGGACGTTCCGCCGCATTCGAATCAATCATTCGCGGACAGGAAATAAAGAAACCGAACCTTCCCGCCTCGTTCAATGTGTTGCTT